>NZ_JBFRLK010000004.1:0-8474 GCF_041469805.1 Vibrio sp. 10N.286.48.C11
TCGAAACACACAATGGGGCACAAACGTTTTAGATTCGTAGCACTAAGGTGTTCTTGTCCCGAAGCGACCTTATCAACATAAAAAACAGGTGAATGATCAGCACACCCGAAAGAATCAAAGCGATACCAATCACCGCGTAAATATCGGTTTTGCCCATATACCAACCAAGACAACACGGCGACCAACAATATAGGTGCCCCATACTCCACGCACAAAAAAGCGCGAGAGACGGATGTCATTCTCGCGCTTTTTTAGAACCGTATAACTCGAAGTTTACGGTTAGATCTTAGCAGTAAACGTACGGCTAATTACATCTTGTTGCTGCTCACGTGTTAGCGAGTTGAACCTCACAGCGTAACCCGACACTCGGATGGTTAACTGTGGGTATTTTTCTGGATGTTCGACGGCATCCAACAACATGTCACGGTTAAGCACGTTCACGTTAAGGTGCTGTCCACCCTCAACACGAATCGATCCTGCACTTTCCTCGTGGTGGAAGTAACCATCCATTAGTGCTGCTAGGTTCACTTTTTGGCTTAGGTCATCTTTACCTAGTGCATTTGGTACGATTGAGAAGGTGTAAGAAATACCATCTTTTGCGTACTCGAACGGCAGTTTGGAAACTGAAGAAAGTGAAGCCACCGCCCCTTTCTCGTCACGACCGTGCATTGGGTTTGCGCCCGGGCCAAATGGCATACCTGCGCGGCGGCCATCTGGCGTGTTACCGGTTTTTTTACCATATACAACGTTTGAAGTAATCGTAAGGATAGATTGAGTTGGAACCGCTTCACGGTAGGTGTTCATTTTCTGAATTTTCTTCATAAAACGTTCAACCAAATCACAAGCAATATCATCAACACGTGAATCGTTGTTGCCGAATTTTGGATATTCACCTTCAATCTCAAAGTCGACAGCGATGCCATCTTCGTTACGTACTGGTGTTACCTTCGCGTATTTGATAGCCGCTAACGAGTCAGCAACAACCGACAGCCCTGCAATACCACAAGCCATTGTGCGATGAACATCGCGGTCCATTAATGCCATTAACGATGCTTCATAGCTGTAACGGTCATGCGAGTAATGGATCACGTTCAATGCAGTGACGTATTGCGTTGCAAGCCAATCCATCATGTCATCAAAGCGAGGCATTAAGCGGTCAAAATCGAGAACTTCATCTTCGATACGAGCAACTTGAGGACCAACCTGCATGTTAGATTTTTCATCAACACCACCGTTAATGGTGTAAAGCAACGCTTTAGCAAGGTTTGCACGAGCACCAAAGAACTGCATATGTTGGCCAACCACCTGCGGGCTTACACAACACGCAATCGCGTAATCGTCGTTATCAAAATCCGCACGCATTAGATCATCGTTCTCATACTGAAGTGATGAGGTTTCGATAGACACTTTAGCGGCGTATTGTTTAAACGCGATAGGCAGTTGTTCAGACCATAGAACCGTCATGTTCGGCTCTGGTGCTGGGCCCATCGTGTGCAATGTGTGCAAGTAGCGGAAAGTCGTTTTGCTAACGAGAGTACGACCATCAACACCCATACCTGCCATTGCTTCTGTTGCCCAAATTGGGTCGCCAGAGAACAATGAATCGTATTCAGGAGTGCGTAAGAAACGAACCATACGAAGCTTCATGATGAAATGGTCAATCAACTCTTGCGCTTGTTTCTCATCAATCAGACCAAGTTTAAGGTCACGTTCGATGTAAACATCTAAGAAGGTTGATGTACGGCCTAGCGACATCGCAGCACCATTTTGAGACTTAACCGCAGCTAAGTAGCCAAAATAGGTAAATTGGATTGCTTCTTGCGCAGTACGAGCAGGAGAAGACATATCAATGCCGTATTTCAAACCCATTTCTCGCATTTCATCAAGGGCACGAATTTGATCAGTAAGCTCTTCACGTAGACGCAATGTCTTATCTAAATCACCACCCGTTTCAAGCATCTTCTGGGTCGATTTGAACTGCTCATTTTTGTCTGATTTTAGGAAGTCGATACCGTATAAAGCAAGACGACGGTAGTCGCCAATAATGCGTCCACGACCATAAGCATCTGGCAGACCAGTAATAATACCAGAACGGCGACATGCTTTAATTTCATCGGTATAAAGATCGAACGCTACTTGGTTATGCGTTTTGCGGTACTCAGTGAAGATCTTTTCGATTTGTGGCTCTAGTTCACGACCGTACACTTCGCACGACGTTTTCACCATTCGAATACCGCCATTAGCGATGATGCCGCGTTTCAGTGGTTTATCGGTTTGTAGACCCACGATTTTTTCGAGGTTTTTTGCAATGTAACCTGCATCGTGTGAGGTGATAGTGGAAACGATATCAGTATCAAAATCGACAGGGGCGTGAGTGCGGCTTTCTTCTTTAATACCTTCTAGCACCGATTCCCATAGCTGTGTCGTCGAGTCCGACACGTCCGCAAGAAAAGATTCATCACCTTCATAAGGGGTGTAGTTTCGCTGAATAAAATCACGTGCATTAACGGATGTTTGCCAGTCGCCAGCTTGAAATCCCGCCCAAGCTTCCATCATATCGGTTGTCGGAATAGTCATAATGACCTCCAAAGTTATTGATAAACAGACAATATCGATGATTATTTATAATCATTGGTTTCTGCTGGCTATACTAAACCGACCAATCTATGAGTAAAGTGAGCTGTTTTCATAAAATACATGCACAAAATGCATTTATTAGAATTACTATATTATATTCAATACCTTAAGTTGAAGGCTAACTACTCTAGATTCCAATTAGTTTGTTCCTTCAGAAGTAGGAAATAGACTCTTAGTGACTCACCGACGTTGAAAACAGGTTAATGACCACCACACCAGACAGAATCAAAGCGATGCCAATGATCGCGTAGATGTCTAGCTTTTGCCCGTAGACCAACCAAGATAACGCCGCGACCAACACTATCCCTGCGCCACACCAAATCGCATACGCCACACCCAAAGACATGGTTTGAACCGTGAGAGACAACAGATAAAAAGCAAAGCCATAACCGACGAGTACTGCGGCGGTCGCAGGAAGGGAAGTAAATTGCTGCGTTTTAGGCAATAAAGAAGTCGCGACAACTTCAAGCACGATGGCAAGTGACAGCATCACTGGAGGCGGAAGAGATAAAAGCATGTATGAGTCCACAACATTAAATACGGCGCTCAGAATATTGTAGTTTTATTTCCAATTCATGTGATTTTCAGTAAGCAATTATTATGACGTACCTTAAAAATTCTTAAGTGTGACTTTCGGTTAACACGAGGAACCTAAATGCTCTATTATTACAAATACGTAATAATCATTTTCTATTTAAGGGGATTATCAAAACATGCACTCACACCTATACTAGCTCCAACAAAACGAGAGAGCGGAAACAATTAAGCTCAACTACGCTTAACGGGTTGAATTTAATTGCACAGTTATCCGCTGTACTGACATATAGGAAACATCCAATGACAATCGAAATTAAACCTGGTCAAACGCATATCAAATCAAAAGCAATGGTTGCATGGGCAGCTGGCGAGCCACTAAAAATGGAAGAAGTTGATGTACAACTTCCTAAAGCTGGTGAGGTTCTAGTTCGCATCGTTGCTACTGGTGTTTGTCACACTGACGCATTCACATTATCAGGTGACGATCCAGAAGGTATCTTCCCTTCAATTCTTGGTCACGAAGGTGGCGGTATCGTTGAGATGATCGGCGAAGGCGTTACAAGTGTTGAGATTGGCGACCACGTTATCCCACTTTACACAGCAGAATGTGGCGAATGTAAGTTCTGTAAATCTGGTAAAACTAACCTATGCCAAGCCGTTCGTGAAACGCAAGGTAAAGGCCTAATGCCAGACGGTACAAGCCGCTTCTCTATCAATGGCGAAACAATTTTCCATTACATGGGTTGCTCGACTTTCTCTGAGTACACAGTACTTCCAGAAATATCTCTAGCGAAAGTAAGCAAAGAAGCACCACTTGAAGAAGTTTGTCTTCTAGGTTGTGGTGTAACTACGGGTATGGGCGCGGTACTTAACACAGCTAAAGTTGAAAAAGGCGACAACGTTGCTGTATTCGGCCTAGGTGGTATCGGTCTTTCTGCAATCATTGGTGCTCGCATGGCTGGTGCTGACCGCATCATCGGTGTTGATATCAACGAGAGCAAATTCGAGCTAGCAAAACAGCTTGGCGCGACTGACTGCATCAACCCAACTAAATTCGACAAGCCAATCCAAGACGTTATCGTTGAGATGACAGACGGTGGTGTTGAGTACTCTTTCGAGTGTATCGGTAACGTAAACGTGATGCGTCAAGCACTTGAGTGCTGTCACAAAGGTTGGGGCGAATCTGTCATCATTGGTGTTGCGGGTGCAGGCCAAGAGATCGCAACTCGTCCATTCCAACTAGTGACTGGTCGTGTATGGCGTGGCTCTGCTTTCGGTGGTGTTAAAGGCCGCTCTGAGCTTCCAGAAATCGTAAACCGTTACATGGCGGGTGAGTTTGGCCTTCAAGAGTTCATCACTCACACAATGGGTCTGCAAGACGTAAACGAAGCATTCGACCTAATGCACAAAGGTGAATCTATCCGTACTGTTCTACACATGGATAAGTAACACATCTTGGCCTCGATTCTTTCGAGCATCGAGGCCACAGCTACAAATGAATAGCAACAAACTGTCTTCACCACCTCCTGCCCGGTGGGTGGTGAAACTTTATGTAATATAGACAAATTTACTCCCAAACCATCAACCTAACGGAGCACAATAGATGACAATCGAAAACATTAGCCAAGCAAAGGTTGCTGGTGGTTGGCACAAACAATACACCCACTTTTCTGCAACGCTTGACTGCAACATGCGTTTTGCGATTTTCTTGCCACCTAACGCAAGCAAAGAAAACCCAGTTCCTGTTTTGTATTGGTTGTCAGGCTTAACCTGTACCGATGAAAACTTCATGCAAAAAGCCGGCGCTTTCAAAGCCGCGGCTGAGCAAGGCATCGCGATTGTTGCACCAGACACTAGCCCACGTGGCGAAGGTGTTGCCGACGATGAAAATTACGATCTCGGCCAAGGTGCAGGCTTCTATGTGAATGCCACTCAAGCGCCATGGGACAGCCATTACCACATGTACGATTACGTGGTAACAGAGCTCCCTGCATTAATTGAGTCGTTCTTCCCTGTTACATCCGTAAAATCGATTTCTGGTCACAGCATGGGCGGACATGGTGCCCTAACGATTGGCATTAAAAACGAAGATAGCTACCGTTCTATCTCTGCATTCAGCCCAATCACCAACCCAATGCAATGCCCTTGGGGACAAAAAGCCTTCAACCAATACCTAGGCTTGGATATTGAAGAGTGGAAACACTACGATGCCTCTGAGCTTCTAAAAACCAAAGGCACTAAACTGCCAATGTTGGTCGACCAAGGTGAAGCCGATAACTTCCTGATTGAACAGCTTAAACCTGAGCAATTAGTCGAAGCCGCTAAGGTAACCAATGCCGATTTAGATCTACGTATGCAGCCTGGTTACGACCACAGCTACTACTTCATCTCTAGCTTTATTGATGAACACATTGAGTTCCACGCTGCTTACTTAAACAAGTAGCCAGATGAATTTAGCCCGCACTTTGTAAACGCAAGGTGCGGGCTTTTTTATGCCTACTGATTTTATAACGGTTGCTTTTATAACTGCTTAATACGCTGCTTTAACGCTTCTAAATCTATATCATTGCCAACAATTCGTAATCGAACATACTCTTCAGTCATCGCGTCGCACGTAATAGCAAAATCGACACCCGAACATGTCTTAATACCGATACTCTCAAATAGCTTTGAAAGGTGAGTTCCTCTCTTTTTCAACAACATAATGGGCGTCGATATTGACGTGCCAACCACCTCAATATTGTTCTCAGACAACAAGCCGATCATTTGCTGCTTAAAGTATTCAGTTTTGCTGCGGTTCATTTCTAAGAAGTGTTTTGCATTGGGTAAGGTCGCCGATGCGATTTTTATTGAGGGGTAAGTCGGCGTAAACACACTCACCGCAGCTTCGATTGCAGAAGTCAGGTTTTCACTGCTGGCTAAGTAACCGAGTCGAATCCCAGCGAGCCCTAAACCTTTAGAAAAGGTTCGTAAAACTATTAAGTTGTCCAAGACTAAGGTCTGATCGAGCATAGACTGCTCAGGGGTCAGGTATTCACCATATGCCTCGTCGACAATCAAAATAGCGCCAGAACGCTCACATACTCTCGCTATCTCGACCAGATAAGCTCTGTCGTAGATTCGACCCGTTGGGTTGTTGGGATTATCGATATACACCAAGGCAGGATTTTGACTGCTTATTTTTGATGCCAACACACCGAACAGATCCGACTCGTTTTGATAATCAAACATGTTGATGGACTGGTACTTCCCGCCCACCAAAGTGAACTCTGATACTGCTTCAACAAACTGAGGGCCAATGCCTATCATGGTGCGATTGTTGTGATCGATAAGTTTATTGAAGATAAGTTCTAGCGCCCCAAGAGAGCCCGTGGTGTACGTAATACGACAATCTTCAATCCCAATAAACTGGCGAGTCAGATAAGTCAGCTCCGAAAGCTCCCTGTGGCAATAGTACTTATCAATACCGTAGATAATATCTTTGATCACATGTTCAGGAATTTCTGGTGCGCCAAATGGATTGGAGCCAAGTGAACAATCGATACGAAATGAGTGATCGACATAAGAATGGTATTCGCCACTTAACCGTGGATTTAAATGCATAAGAAAACGCTCAAAAAATATTCATGCGCTATTCTTATCGTACTGAATTTTATCTATATAGGTCATTTCGCGACAGTTCTTCGCCTTGTTTCGAGAGACTGGTTAAAAACCAAGATTGGTTCAAATAACGAATTCTCTTAAGCCATAATCAAGAGTTAAGCACTCGTGTTTACATTTCGAGTTAACC
Source organism: Vibrio sp. 10N.286.48.C11 (assembly GCF_041469805.1). Taxonomy (NCBI): domain Bacteria; kingdom Pseudomonadati; phylum Pseudomonadota; class Gammaproteobacteria; order Vibrionales; family Vibrionaceae; genus Vibrio; species Vibrio sp. 10N.286.48.C11. Next base: position 6,965 of record NZ_JBFRLK010000004.1, read on the forward strand.
GAACCGCTTTCTTTGCGCTAGATTAAGCTGAGATAAGATAGGGTAATAACAGAGCTTGCATCTTTACTCTCCCTAGTTACCATAGCCCCATTAACATCCCCCATATTTTGAAGGTTGCTATGAAAGCAATTAAGACTCTTTTCTTCCTGATGGTTTTATTGAGCGGTCTGTTTACCGCTTGGCTGTTTATTCCAATTCCAGCGACCATGGACAAGCAAACGCTCGACGTTCCATTAACGGAACCATTCAAGCTTGTTGCGTATCGCAGCAACCCGAATGATGCGAGCAAGCCGCTGACTTACCACTACTATGTGATTTCAGATGTGGTTGGTGTAGACGACATGGACCCATTCCTGATTACCACGGACCAGTTCGTGAAGCTTGGCGAATTCGACGAGAACACATTCAACCTTACGGTTAACGGCAAGATTGATAGCTACACCAACGATTTGTGGATCAAGAAATCTGATGGCAAGCTTCAACACTGGTACGTGAGTATTAACGCGAACTATATTCGTTAAAATCGAACTGCAATAAACCTCATTTTAAAACTGCGCTTTGGCTTCCAAGCGCAGTTTTTGTTTCTAGCAACACCCTCCACTTATCCCGACCCGTTCGACATAAACTGCATTGCCTACTTTTGATTCACTGCTGCCCTTGCTCTCAAGGTGTTATAAGCTCTTTAGATACGATAAGCTCAGACCATGCTCGACGCCCAATAAATCAAAATAATAAAGGATCACCCGTGGAATTTACGCTCGACAAATTTAACGGCATCATCATTGACCCAGCAACAGCCCCTCACGATGTTGACTCATTCAATGCCGAACTCAGCGAGATCACCGAATTTTCAAAGCAGAATAGCAAAGGCATTATTTGGATTAGCTTACCTATTTCACTCTCGCACCTTATTCCGGTGGCGACTGAGCTTGGCTTTGTGTTTCACAACTGCTTAGAAGACGAGATTACGCTGATCCACAAATCCGAGATTGTAGAGTTTGTGCCTTTCATTCCGACCCACACCTTGGGTGCTGGTGCGTTAATCACTAACGAACACAATCAAGTTCTGATGATCAAAGAGCACGGCATGACGGGTTACAAATTACCGGGCGGTCATATTGAGTTGGGTGAAGGCATTGAAGAATCGGTGGTTCGTGAAACCTTGGAAGAAACCGGTATCGAGGCAACGTTCGTTTTTGTGGTTGGCATGGCGACAAGACACCCGTATCAATTCGGTAAATCAAACCTCTACTTTATTTGTCACCTTATCGCTCAAACTCAAGAAATTGCGATTCAAGACACAGATGAAATTGCAGAAGCTAAATGGATTGATGTTGAAGAGTATATTAACAACCCCGACAGCTACCCGTTCAACCGCCAGTTAGTCGGCTCTTTGATAGGCAAACAAGGATTAGAACTTACCCAACTAGAAGGCAACTATGGCCCGAACCATAAGCCAGAGATCTTCTTTTCGAAAAACTAAAGCGATTCAAAATCGAGTAGGAGGAGG
>NZ_JBFRLK010000005.1:0-138292 GCF_041469805.1 Vibrio sp. 10N.286.48.C11
CTTCAAGCTGATTTGATCAACAACGCCGCTTTAGAGTATAACTCCCTTCGTTATATTCTACTTACCAGCTGATAAATAAACCACTGAACTTAAGGAACTTTATGCACTCGATTCATGGATTACCGGTGACCACCAGTGAAAGAGAGTATGAATCTGTATACGTCAATTTGTTTACTCATAAGCGACTAGCAATTGATTCCTTATTCAACTTACTAAAAAATCAAGACAACACATCACTTACAATCTTCACAGACAAAGAAACATTCTTGACTGGTATCACTGACGAAGTCATCTCAAAGATCAATAACTTAGCAAATACATCACTAGATCAAATGTATTTTGTTAATAACCATCAGTCAAAGAAAACAATTAATCCTATTTTGCTATCCAGAGACATTTACAGGGTGAATGTAAAGGCAGGTTCTACTTATGTTTTATTTATTCATGACTCCTTACTCGCTCATTGTAATGACAATGAAATTAATGAGTTTCTACGAAACATCGAAAAGTTGGCCATTAACAAAAACCTAGCCATCAGTTTGTGTATTTATGGGAACCTTGCAACATCCATATTAAAACCTAAACTGCTGACGAATAACCGATATATAGCTGGGTTAGCGACTATGACACCAATAGACGAGTCAACTTATAATTACCTCGTTGATTTTTGGTCGAACAAACATGGGGTTAAGTCAGATAGTGAATATATTCTAACGAGCTCAAACAGCCATCAATTGGAAGCTACTTTGAATCAGAGCCTAAACTCTGCAGGCACTACTGAAGACAGAGCGGACAGCGATCGGATTTATGTCAGTAAAGAAGTTTTAGGTGAGGGCGTTAAGGCGCCCAAAAGCGTGCATTTAGCCAATGACAATCAAACACTATTGAGCATGATTGATAGTCCAAGAGCATCAACCGTGATCTTTAGTTGTGGCGATCAAAGTGAAGTCAGGCAGCTAGCTATCGACTGTTACAGGTTGCGAGCTAAAGCGGGTAATCAGTTAAAAATAGTTATTCGTGAGACCAACCAGTGTCTGCGATATACAGATGAAAAATTTCTACTGCGGGCAGGAGTCAATTTGATCTGTCCAGTTCAAGTTCCTCACATGCGCTTTATGACTCAGGTCGAGGCCATACAAGGCCAGGTGTCGACTCGATCCTTACCTATAAATGTTGAATCACTGCTCAAATATGATCTTAAGTTCGGCAACAAAGGCTACTTGCTCAACAAAGAGTTCACCAATTATTGTAGCGATGTTATTGCAATGTCATCACGCTCAAGCATTCGATTTGCACTGATAAAGCTTAATCTATTACCCGGAATGACCCCAGAGGAATGCTTGCGACTGTGCCATATTCGCCGAGACGGTGATATTGTCACCGCCTGTAATAATGCCCTGTATGTTCTTTTTAGTGCTATCCGTCATAACGATATCAATGTTGCGCTGAACAACATCTTCGAGTTTCCTATTCGCGATCTGTTCCATACGGTTCAAACCTATGATACTCAACATGATATCGAAGCCGAACTACTGCACATCATTGAAGATCAAACTGCAATCTCACCTGAAGTATCGAAATTAACGACAGAACAAAAAATATTTTCAGATATTTCTCAACCCATTGCTGACATACCTCCCCTATTCGCTATAAAAACAGTCATCGCCTCTAAGGGAAACATATGAACATTAACGATTTTCTGCTTACGGCAAGCATCAGTATTTCTATCGGGGTGCTACTGGGGTACTTTCTGCGCGATGCTATTGAGTTTGGTAAACGCTTTTATCAACGTCATCTCACTCGTTCACGATATTTCGAACAAGATGTCATTATCACTAAAAATAAGAAGCTTAAATAATGAAACCTCATGTTAAGGATTCCATTTATGCAAACCTAAGTTTAGGTTGGTGGAATATCTATTTTATCGCAAAAGTAGCCCTTTTCGCTCAAGGGACAATTGACTTCCACCCAGTTGAAAACTTCGCTTTATTACTATTTATACTGCTCCCAGTGACAGTGAAACCGATCAACGCATTTCGCCACCTAATAGCCATAGTGATAGCAGCTTGGCTGTTACATTATGACTCTTACCTTCCTCCACTGGATAGGCTTTGGGCACAAGCGGGACAATTGATCCAGTTTGAAATCGGATACCTTATTGAGCTTATGGGTAGATTTGTTTCACTCGAAACTCTCGTTGGCTTATTCACACTATGTGCGGGTTATTTCATTCTAAGTAAATTTTTGCGCGTCTCAGTCTTTGTCGTTATCGCGATGCTTTATGTCAGCCTGCCGGACAATACCGACTCTTCTGCTCAAGTTGTTGTTAGTTCAGATTTACCACAAGAGAATACTCCTGCAGAGCAACGTCCAGAACAACCGCAAATTGCTGAAATAAACGATCAGTCCCTCAACAAAATGACAGCCGACTTTTTCGAAAAAGAAGCGTCTCGCTCTGTCTCGTTTAGTCAGGACACTAATGCAGGTGCACCGTTTGATTTACTGTTCTTAAGTATCTGCTCTGTTGCATGGGACGATATAGAGATTGCTGGATTAGCAAACCATCCATTGTTTAAAGAGTTCGACATCATGTTCGATAACTTCAGTGCTGGCACCTCGTACAGTGGTCCTGCTGTTATTCGACTCTTAAGAGCGAGCTGCGGACAGCAAGAACACAGCCAACTGTTCGCATCAGCGCCATCGAACCAATGCTACCTGTTTGATAACTTGAAAAACCTGGGGTTTGAAGAGAACCTGTTAATGAACCATAACGGTGTATTCGACAGCTTCCTCGAGCTAATTAAGAAGGATGGGGATTTACAAACAGACCTCATGTCTCAAGAAGGATTTAAACCTTACCAAAAGTCATTTGATGGCTCATCGATATTCAGAGACAAACAAGTCCTAGATAACTGGATACAGCAGAGGCTCAATAGCAACGACGAAAAAGTAGTCGCACTGTATAATTCAATATCATTGCATGATGGCAATAGAATCATCAATTCAAAATCCAGTACTTCAATGATCAGTTATAAAAAACGTTTGAAGAACCTACTTGATGACCTTTACGATTTTTTCAAGCAACTTGAAGCGTCGAAACGCAATATCGTCGTTGCTCTCGTACCAGAACACGGAGCAGGTATGCGCGGTGATAGAATGCAAATACAAGGTATGAGAGAAATACCCGCTCCTGCAATTGTACATACCCCGGTTGGCATTAAAATTTTTGGAGAAAATATTGAGCGTAATGGTGAAACCGAGCATGTTAAAGCACCTTCAAGCTATCTAGCGCTTTCGCAATTGGTTGCCAATATTTTAGAAGAAGATATCTATAGTCGCCGCCAATTCACCCCAGCTAAATTAGCTGAAAATCTGCCAGAAACACCTCTAGTGGCACAGAACTCGGGGTCGACAGTGATGGAGGTAGATGGAAAGTACTACATCACTCTCGATGGCTCTAGTTGGATTGAATACCCAAATAAATAGCCATTAGTCAGGCTCTGTCAATACATAAAATTGTGACAATTAAAATACAAGCCAGTGCATTTCAATCACTGGCTTTTTAATACCTACCATTATCAGATTGTTTAATCTAAATGCACACCAACCTACTTCAACTTAAAGATTGTAAGCGTCATGACTCAAGAAAGTGGCGTTCTCGAGTAAGAAATCTAACAAGGTTTCCGCTTGTAGCGTTAGTGCACGGCCTTTCAAAGATTGAACCTTAACCGTCGCCTTCGATAGCATCTCCAACTCGGTCGCAACCACTTCTATCTGCCCTGACTTTATCTCATCGATCACAGTGAGCTTAGGCATAAAGGTGACGCCCAACCCTGCTGAAACGAAGTTAGTCAGTGCCGTGACTGAGTTAGTTTGAAGTTTTGGCTGCAAGGTAAGATGGGAAATTTGTTCAGCCTGCTTTACTAGCCTCCCCATACCGGTCGAGTTATCGATCAAGGCGAGAGAAGCGTCTTGAATATCTTGCATTACCACTGGTGCTTCTTTCATCGTAAGGAAGTGCCCCTTCGGAGCAATCAATTCGAGCGGATGGCTGCGTTCAACGTGGGAGTGCAGTTTAGGGTGCGGTGCAGACGCATAGGTTATCGCAAAGTCTATCTGTTGATCTTCCAACATCTTGACTGCATCCAATGCCCCTGCGATCTCAATAGAAAGATTGATATCAGGATAACGAGTCATGAAGGTTTGCATCGGTTTAGAGACCAAGTTAGTAATAAATCCTTCTCCAATCGCGATGCTAACATTACCGCCCTTGAGGTTTTTAAGCTTGGTTAGTCGAGCAAGCACTGCCGCCTCTCCACGAACAATGGAGCGATAGTAGTTCAACAGTTCGTTCCCCGCCTCAGTCAGCAGAGATTGGCGGTTGTTGCGCTCCCATACTTTCATTTCCGCTTGCGCTTCTAACTGTGTCAGCATTCGACTCATCGCGGCAGGGTCAACGTTCATCATCTTAGATGCCTTACGTAACGACCCGTATTTCGATAAAGCATTAAGGTATTCCAGCGCGCGGATATTAAAGTGGTGCATTCAACTTCCTTGTGATTCGACTGACACTAATCAAGCGTCTCACAATTTTGCTGCGAACACGTATCCCAATTTATCGAGATCGGAATTGCGCTTACTAACTTGTGCACCGAGTCACTTCAAGGCATTACATCAAAGGTTGATATACGTGTATTTTTTGCTGTAGATAACACAAAGGCGACAACTTTCGTCATCGCCTTTGTGGTCATTATCCCGATGTAAACCTCAAGCAGTCAATAACCGGTCACTTCACTACAGACCAACAAAGAAACTGATCACCAATGCGTTGATCAAATCAACAAAGAAACCACACACTAATGGCACCACAATGAACGCTTGTGGGCTTGCGCCATAGCGGTGAGTTACTGCGGTCATGTTCACAATTGCTGTTGCGGTCGAGCCTAGAGTGATACCACCAAAGCCTGAACATATCACCACAGAGTCGTAGTTTCTTCCCATCAAGTAATAAACGACAAACACAGTAAACAGCAGCGAAAGTAAGATCTGGATACTCATGACAACAGAGATATAGCCAAACAGTCCATCGAGATCCCAGATACGCAACCCCATCAATGCCATGGTCAAGAACATGCCTAAACAAATATCAGAGATCATCGCTAAGCCTTTGCGGCCTTGAGCGATTTTCTCTTGTGTACGACGTTTCTTAAACAGTGCGCGACCAACGTTTCCGATTAGGATACCTGCGATCAAACAGCTAACGAATAACGGCAGTTTTAGGCCCATCGAGTCGATAACTTCACTCAAGCTGTAACCCAGCATTAGTGTTAAGTTAAGAATCAACCACGCCCACAGAACGCCGTAGTGGCTAAGCTCTGTTTTTGTTTCACTCTCTTGGAATGCACCAACCGTAACCTCTTCTTCATTAGAAGGGCTTACTTTGTGTTTATTGAGCAGGTAGTTCGCAATCGGACCACCAATCACACACGCTGCAATTAAACCAACCGTGTTTGAAGCGACACCAAGTTCGAGCGCGTTAGCAATACCAAACTCTTCCACAAACATTGGCGCCCAAGCTAACGTTGTGCCTACGCCGCCTATCAAGCTAACAGACCCAGATAGCAAGCCTGCTTTCGCATCCATTCCAAAGCCAGAAGCGACTGCCATTCCGACTACGTTTTGCAACACGATAAAAATGGCAGCAAGACACAGTAGGATGAACAACGGTCGCCCGCCTTTAATCAGTGTTTTAATATCCGCTTGGAGCCCGATGCCAGCAAAAAAGTAGAGAAGCAAAAAGTCTCTGACATCTAGGCTAAAAGTGATTTGGATTTCAAAAATATAGTAAAGCGCCGCTACGGTCGCTGCGCAGACAAAGCCACCAATCACAGGCTCTGGCAGTGAATACTTTCTTAATACTTCAGATCGCTCGATCAAACCTTTACCGATAAACAGTAATGAAATCGCGATCGTAAAAGAGAGCATTGGAGAAACTAGGGTTTCTGTCATGAGGTTATGGATTCCTAATAGTTAGATTATTCATAATATTGCGTACTATTAATAATCTAGATTCAGGCCAAAAAATCAAGCGATTATCGATGATAAAAACATCTAATATGGTTAATTCTGCGACGGTATTAATAGAGATTATAACTATAAAGCAATGATTAAAGGAACGGATATTAGGGAGGTATACAGATGAGGTGGGATATAGAGGCTCTAAAACGAGAAAACCCCAGCATTTCTGCTAGGGTTTTGAATAGTGGTGGAAGGATGGGGATTTGAACCCCAGATACGCTATAAACGTATACTCGCTTTCCAGGCGAGCGCCTTAAGCCACTCAGCCATCCTTCCACAAATTGTGTGTTGAGCATGTCACTCAACGAGGCGCTACTTTATTGATTCTGCTTGCTTTGGTCAAGGGGCATTCTCAAAAAAAGTGCCTTTTTCGGTTTGTTCGATTACAAATTAACTCATTAGATCAAAAACAAACCAAATTTCATTCTTTCGCTGCACTTACGCTTGTTGCTTTTCTTAAGCTTGTTGATAGTAGCCAGGAACTCGAAACCATTTACGACACATATCGAGGAAGTAGCCGTAAAGTACGCCCATACCGCACGAGATAACTGCATTACTGGTGACAGCCGTAACGATCTGGTCGCCTGAAGCACCCACTGCCAACAAAATACCCGCATATACTGGAGACTGGAATAACACGTATGCCATCAAATCAGACAAGTTTTTCATCAATGAGCTTTCTGAAAGTTTTGCACCATTGCGTAAGAACCAATCACGAAAAACGCCATAAGGCCAAGCGATAGCAATGTTTACAGGAATAGATAACGTTCGAGAAGCAAGAGATTGCTCAAACGTCATACCAGAAATAAACACTTCTACGATCATGCCAGAAATAAAACAGAAAACGACCATAGCAAATGTATCCGCAGCTGCGTTTCGAATACAAAATGGACCACGAGACTTCATTGACGACAAACCTAAAATATATCACTGCTTAATTAGTGATTTAGTAACATATAAACAAGGCACATTTGCACCTCACCAGATAATATCGCTATTAAATCACAAGATTAGTAGTCATACACTCCAAATTAAAAATCAAGTTGTAAATTAACAACCAAAAACCACTTTAAAAGCAGTCACTTTCACCAAAAAATCCAACCAAGGTCAAATATTGGACAGTTCGTCATTTACTTACCGTAATTAAACAACATTTAAGCCATAGGTAGATTTACAGTAATGATATTAATGACATCTTGTGTAGGTGGTGATCCTAAAGCAACCTGCTCTAACGCTTTATCGACTTGTTCAGTAAGTTCCGCGTTGTTCATAGCTTCAACGTGGACACGTAGGCTCTCTAGTGCAAATTGAATCAGTTCTAGGTTGTTGTCTTCTAGCGCCACATACAACGTCACTAACAGCTCTTCAGTGTTATCTTTGTTGCGAAGATCAGGTTTAGGCAGTGACTCGCTTTTACTTTTCGAATCGTGTGGTTTTACGTCTTGGCTTTCGAGCTCATCCGCTTTTACTTCATGGTATTGATAAAGCTTATTTGAATAGCGGAACAAGGCATCATCCAGTTCACGCTCGTCAATCGGCTTAGCAATAATATAATCCACACCTGCCCCCAACATACGCTCACGAGTCTCTTTAAAGACATCAGCCGTACAACCAAACACCAATACCGATGACACATCGCCTATCAAAGCACGAATAGCAGTGGTTGATTCAACGCCATCCATCACAGGCATATGGTTATCCATGAGCACCAAATCAAAGCGCTCAGCAACCACGGCTTGTATCGCAAGTTCACCGTTTTCGACGCTCTTACAGGTAAAGCCTTTACTGCTCATGAAGGCTTCAATGATCACCGTGTTAGTTCGGTTGTCCTCGACGATCAGTACCTTTAAGCCAGAGTAGTCCAACTTCTTATGTGGCAAACTCTCGATTTCTCCTGGCTGACATGGCTGAATCTTCAAGCGAACATCAAAACTCGTGCCTATCCCTTCTTCACTGGTGACGGTAATACTGCCATCCATCAACTGGGCAATTTTCTTCACAATCGCGAGGCCAAGGCCAGTACCGCCAAAACGCCTTGTGGTCGAAGACTCCGCTTGTTCAAACGGTTTAAAAATACGCTTCTGAGCTTCTTTAGAAATACCAATTCCGGTATCACGAACTCGAATGCTCAGATAGGTGTCACTCCCCTCTACAACTTCTTTCAGGTACACCTCAACAAAGCCTCTGGAGGTGAACTTCACCGCGTTGTTCAATAGATTAAACAAAATTTGGCGAAGGCGAGCTTTATCTGAGAAGTACCAACGACCCGAAGTCACCTCAGAGTACACTTTGAATTGAAGCCCTTTCTCGGAAGACAATGTGTAGTAAACACTGTTAATACTGCCGATGATCGAATCAAGCGGGAAACGCGTTTCATCAAGATCCAACCTGCCCTGCTCGATCTTCGAGAAGTCTAAGATCTCGTTGAGTAGAGTCATCATATGATCGCCGGACTCATACAAGCTCTTAAGATGCTTCTCTTGTTCAGAATTTAGAGGCGTTTTTAATAGGATTTGAGCGGTACCCAATACCCCATTCATCGGAGTGCGAATTTCATGTGACAAGGTCGCAAGGAAAGCGGTTTTTGCATTGGTGGATGCCTGAGCTTTAACCTTTTCCGCTTCGAGATAAATGGTCTTTTCGTTGAAGGTTTTAATCAAATGGCCGATTTCGTCATCACTCGAGTAATCCACATCAATGATTTCGCCGGCTTTCGAGCTATCAACCTGTGCTGCAATCCTTGTGATTGGACTAATCAAATAACGGTTCAATAAGTAATACCCCGCCATGACACAAAGTAGCAATAGCGGAACAATACCGCCTTCAATGCTCATCACCTGACGAAACACTTCGTCTTCTACTCGTGATTTGGAGTTCACCACATCCACTTGCCAGCCGAAATCACCAAATTGATTGCTACTGATGTAAATGCCTTCAACGAGATTAAAGTTATGCGAAACCAACACTTGGTTAAGCTTATCTCTGAGCGTAATGCCAAGGTTGTATTCTTCGGCGTGGTTCTTGATAAAACCAAGCAGCTCTTCGAGCGAGAGATCCACCGTGGCAACACCGGCAAAAGTACCGTCGTAATAATAAGGGGAAGACGCCGTAATCATTCGAACGTGTGTGTATGGGTCGATATACACATCGCTCCAAGAGATCGTTCCTTGTTTTTTGTTGACGACAGAGGTGTACCAATACTCTTCTTGATAAGGGGCATTTTTGGGGTTGTTGTAAGAATATATCTGATCGATTCTTCCATCGTCGGCTTTATTAAAAAAGTAACTGTTGAGAAGCTTTTTAGAATCGAGCGCATAAGGTTCAGGCCAAATACCGGCACTGACAATTGTATCGTCGCTCGCCGCCAACATGGACTTAAAGAGCGGAATAACATCATCACCATTGCGATGTGCTTGAGCAAACCCAACGAGACTGTCTACAAAGCCTTGAGAGCTGCTGAGTGGCTCTGTAATCAATGCGGATAACAATTGCGTACGCAAGTCGAGATTTTGTTGTAATTTGGCGCGCACAGGGGATTCTACGACGTAATACGTCACACTACCGACAATGGCAATAAACATCGCAAGGTATAATCCAAGCGCTACCATGCTTTTTTTCTTTAAAGACGACCGTATCTGCATAATTCTTTTATTGTTTTCTTTTCTGTTAAACCTAGTGTTTATCATCCATGACATCAAGCCTTTTTAGATTGAAGCTTGATTGGCACAAGTTCATTGGTACTATAAGCGCAAATATGTTCCCTTTTACGGTACCTCACTTTGACTTTACAAGATATTCTTGCGCTTCCAGAGTTGGAAGGAAAGCTAATCACAGAACACAAAACAATGGGCTTTGTCACTGCAATGGCAGCGGCACCGAATGTGTTAACCCCGCATGAGTGGCTACCGTTCTTATGGGGTGGCGAAGAAGTCGCACCTTTTACGGATGGTGAACAGCTAGAAAGCTACATTGAAGTTATCATCGAGCTTTGGAATAAAACCCGCCCTGAACTGATTGAAGGGACTTGGGTTTGGCCTGAAGCTTGTCAATTAGACGACGAAGAAGTGGTGAACACTGCCGCTCGTGATTTTTGTGAAGGCTTACTTCAAGGCTGGCAGATTGCTCGCGACGATTGGGAAACACTAATGCCTGAAGAGAGCGAAGATAACGCACTCGTTGGCGGTGTCCTGCTGTCACTGAGCATGCTTTACGATCCAGAAACGTCAATTGCTACGCTTGCAGAGCAAGGCATCGAAGGCCTAGAGCAGTTCGAAGAGATCTTTAACGCTGTTCCTGTGATGCTTTGCGGACTAACGCAGCGTGGCATTGCACTGGCTGAAGCTCAATAACAGTTAGCTTTATACAAGCCAAAAGGCCTCATTATGAGGCCTTTTTTAGTTTTCAGACGAAATAAAATAGTCGCTTTAGAAGCCTTTCCAATCGAAGTCATCAATTCGCTCATCAGCAATATAAAACAGCTTAGTGCCACTGCTGACCACTTGATCTAACTCTGGGTTGAGTTCAATACCGCTCCCCGTATCAATGGCGATCAGAGTTGCTTGATACTTCTCTTTAAACACTGAGAAAATAGGCGCGACGGTGACAGACTCAGCGTCTTCAGGGAAATACGTTGAATACTGTGTCATGCCTCTTGTTGAGCTCAATAATTCTTGGTGAAGCGCACTGGAACCTGGGTCTACCGCAGCCTTTGCTAGCATCTCAGCACCCACCGCTGGAATACATTCTGAGTTAGGGCAATGCTTGTGTAACAAATCGCTCAGCGCTTCATCTTTAAAGTAAACAAGAAGGTGCGCTTTAGGGTTTCGGTTGGCACAGTAAAGCGCCGCAGATAACGTAATGTCGTCTTCTGGGTTATCAATCAGGATGCAACTTGCAGACTCAATGCCCGTTTTCTCCATCTCTTTGCCATCGGTGTAGCTGTTTACTTTGACGAAATTGATTTCACCGGGTAACGGGTTCTCGATATCTGAACGCGTACATAGCACGATTGGTCGTTTACCCGTTTCTTCGTGTTGTAGCATGCGGATGAGATGAATGGTTCTTTGCTCATTCCACCCCAACATCAAAATGTGGTTGTCCACTCTAACTCTCCTTTTTCCTAGCAAGCCCGCTCGCCAATATTCAACACCTTCTGTCGCCACTTTACCGAGCAACGCGGCAAAAAGGCTCAACCCGCCTGGAATCACAAATAGAATAACGATCCACTGCCCCGCTACCGTGGTCGGTGATAAATCACCATAACCAACCGTAGAAGCCGTCACCACCAAGTAGTAAGCGAATACGGTAACCGAACTGGTTAAATCTGTTTCACCCGCCAAATACAGCATCGACCACGATAAAGCGATGTAGCCAAGAAAAGTGAACAGTAAGTTTTTGCCATTCAAAACAAAGATGTTTGCTTTGATCCAGCGTTTGAGTTGTAACCAGATTATCATTCGAGCCTCTAATCTTTTCCTCTTACTTACATGCTAGAAAAAATACGCGATATCAACAAGATGTATCATCAGAAAAAGATACATGACCACAAGATTGATATTGGCGGCCTATACGCAGATACAAAAAAACCAGCACTATTGGCTGGTTTTTTTATTGGTTAGATAAAAGAACGGCTTACGCGTTACCTTTTACCTGCACATTTAACTGCTCTGCAAAATCTAGCATGCGGTTCAATGGGACAAGAGACTTTACACGTAGCTCGTCAGAAACGAAGATCTCGTGTTGCTCACCACCATTCTCAAGCGCATTTTCAATCGCTTCAAGGCCGTTCATTGCCATCCAAGGGCAGTGTGCACAGCTACGACAAGTTGCACCAGCACCAGCCGTTGGCGCTTCAATCAGTTCTTTTTCAGGAACCAATTGCTGCATCTTGAAGAAGATACCTTTGTCAGTAGCAACAATCATCTGTGGATGAGGAAGCTCTTTTGCTTTCTTGATCAGTTGGCTTGTTGAACCTACAGCATCCGCCAGTTCAACGACACTTGCTGGTGATTCTGGGTGAACCAAAATAGCCGCTTCTGGGTATACCGATTTCATTTTCTTCAAAGCATCAGCTGAGAACTCATCATGAACGATACACTCACCTTGCCAAAGCAACATGTCAGCGCCGGTTTGATTTGCGATGTAAGAACCTAGGTGACGGTCTGGGCCCCAAATAATGGGTTTGCCTTCAGCATCTAGGCTTTCAACGATCTCTAAAGCGATACTCGACGTAACCACCCAGTCTGCACGAGCTTTAACAGCCGCAGAGGTGTTCGCGTATACAACCACAGTGTGGTCAGGGTGAGCATCACAAAATTCTGTAAATTTGTCAGCTGGGCAGCCAAGATCAAGCGAACATTCAGCTTCAAGTGTTGGCATTAAAATGCGTTTTTCAGGAGTAAGAATCTTTGCAGACTCACCCATGAAACGAACACCAGCGATGATCAAAGTGCTTGCTGAGTGACGGTTACCGAACTTAGCCATCTCTAATGAATCGCCAACGAAACCACCAGTTTCTTCTGCCAGAGCCTGAATTTCAGGATCGGTGTAGTAGTGTGCAATTAGAACTGCATCTTTTTCTTGAAGTAGTTTTTTGATGTTTGCGATGTGGGCCTGTTTCTGAGCGTCGCTCAATGGAACTGGCTTAGGCGGAAACGGGTAAACTGTATCGATTTTATCTAGTATATGACTCATTGCTCTTGCTCTACGCAACTTCTTCCGAGAATCCGAGTATTCTACACAGGACAGCGATTGGGATCAAAAAGGATTGGTTGCAAGCGGTGACTAGCTAATGCTTAAAACGCATAAACAAGGCGATGTATTGTCATCACTAGCAAGAGAAGTAAACACTAAACGGAAGTGAACAGGTATAAAAAAGAGGCGCCTAAGCACCCCTATTTTGGTTATAAGTGGGTTTTGGCCACTTTAGCCGAAGCACTGTTTGGGTGCTCGGTTACGACTTGTTGGTAATATTTCTTAGCTTGCGTCGCGTTGTTGTTGCGCGCTGCTATGTCACCAAGCTTAACCAGTGCATCTGCTCGCTTGTTTGAGTCTTTGTACGACACAACAGCAGCGAAGCTCTTCACGGCTTCTTTATCTTGCTTCTTAGCGAAATAAAGCTGACCTAACCAGTAATGTGAGTTAGGTGTGAAGGTAGAATCTGGGAAGTCTTTTTGAAACTTTTGGAATGCAGCGATAGCACCCGTGTAGTCTCGTTGCTTTAGAATCATATCTACAGCATTTTGATAAGCAGTTTGCTCATCCACATCAGTACTGAACGTACCAGAAGCGTCTTTAGAGCCTTCGCTCGCCGCCACTGCTACCGTTGCTGTTCCTGCTGCTTTCACCTCGCCTCTTACGCGATCCAGTTCAATGAACAGTTCACGCTGACGCTCTAGCATTTGCTTCATATCGTAGCTGTTTCGTTCCAGATCACCACGAAGTTCACTGATCTCCAGTGCCATGTCGTCGATTTGCTGTTGCATTTGAAGCTGAACGAGATTGCGATTTTGAAGCAGGCGCTCTAAACGCTCAATATCTGATTCGTTAGATGCTGATCGAGAGGAAGATGATGAATTGGTTGCGGTGCTATTGAGATCGGATACTGGAGCTGGTGCAGCGAACGCGGTGTTCGCTGCACTTGCCAGTAACGAAAGCAAAATGACTCGCTTTGTGTTACTGAACATGAGGCAATCCTCAATTATATAGTCTACTAAAATTAGTAAACTAGTACTGCGCGACGGTTTTTAGCGTACACATCTTCAGATTGACCTAGAAGAAGTGGCTTCTCTTCACCGTAGCTTACGATAGAGATTTGGTCAGCTTGAACACCTAGAGCTTGTAGGTATTTCGCTACAGCTTGTGCACGACGCTCGCCAAGTGCGATGTTGTACTCAGGAGTACCGCGCTCATCAGCGTGACCTTCGATAGTAACGTTCATGTCAACGTTCTTAACTAGGTATGCTGCGTGAGCTGCTAGCATTTCTTCGTAATCGCCAGCGATAGTAGAGTTATCGAATGCGAAGTAGATTGTTTGAGTTTCACGTAGCGCTTGCTCTTTAAGCTCTTGCTCAGACAGTTGACCGTTAGCGTCAATTGGCGTTACAACAGTTGTGTCTACATTGCCTTCTGAACCTGAAGTTGTTTGGTTGCTTTCAGTACCAGATGTTGCAGATGTTGCTTCATCAGTTGAGCTACATGCCGTTACTGCCATCACTGGTAGTGCAATCATCAAGCCTTTAAGAACTTTGTTAAGTTGCATCTTTTTTTCCTTACGTTATCAAACTTAGTTTCTACAGCGACTAAGAGTGCTATAGATAGTTAAATGCCACAATAGTTAACACTATCAATAGCTAAAAGAATATGTAATTTTCCCTAGAGGAACGGTGACCATGCAGGCGCTCTTACGCGTCCGTTAGTTGCCGGTAATCTAGCTTTAAAACGTCCATCGATAGAAACCATCGATAGTACATTTGTTTTGTTGTAAATAGAGCTATAGATAACCATACCTCCATTCGGTGCAATACTTGGAGACTCATCTAACAATGTTTTTGTTAGTACCTGAACCGCACCGGTTTCCAAATCTTGCTTAGCCAAGTTAAAACCTGAGTTGCTGCGATTCACCATGATCATGAATCGACCATCAGGAGTGATCTGGCCACCTAAGTTTTGGCTACCTTGCCAAGTAATACGAGAAGTCGAATTATTGGACAAATTTACATTATAAATCTGTGGTTTACCACCACGATCCGATGTGAAAATAAGAGACTTGCCATCTGGGTGCCAGAATGGTTCAGTATTATTCGAACGGCCGCGGGTAATTTGAGTCAGCTTACGGCTAGCAAGGTCAAGTGTGTACACCTGAAGGCTGCCCGTTTTCGACAATACCAATGCCAATGTTTTACCATCTGGCGAGAATCTTGGCGCACCATTGTGACGAGGGTATGACGTCACTTTCTCACGTTCACCCGTGTAAATATTCATGATGAATATTTCAGCTTGGCCATTCTGGAAGCTCACATAAGCTAGCTTTTTGCCGTCTGGTGACCATGCTGGAGACATGAGAGGCTGCTTAGAACGAAGTACTAAACGCTCGTTAAAGCCATCGTAGTCAGCAACACGAAGTTGATACGGGTACTTGTCTTTATCGTTCACTACCACGTAAGAGATACGAGTTAAGAACGCGCCTTTCTCACCAGTTAGCTCTTCATACACTAGGTCTGAGATACGGTGTGCGTACTCTCTCAAGCGATTACCAGGAACCGTAGCCTTCTTATTGAATAGAACGTGATCTTTAGAAAGCACTAATTGGCCTTCATCACTCAGCGCACGACTTTGTCCTTTGGTCAGTTGACCACGAACAATGTCGATCAATTGGTAATTCACCACATACTGCCCTTCGGCATTTTTAGTGATACTACCGGTAAGCAATGAGTCAACACCTAGGTTAGTCCAAGCATCAAAGTTAACCTCAGTTTCGCTGTAAGGCGTTTGAGGCATTTTGCTTGTCGCAACTGGGCTGAATTTACCACTGCGCTGTAAGTCAGAAGCGATAACCGCTGATACATCGTGTGGCAATGGCTCTGAGCCTTCCCAACGGAAAGGTACAATAGCTATAGGTCTTGCAGAGTTAATACCGTCTGTAATAACCAGCTCCAGCGCTGCATGTGCAAACTGGCTGCTTGTAGCTATTAAGAAAACAAAACTCAGTAATAGTTTCTTTAACACAAGTTCGTCCTTTTACTCTGGTGATACAGTTAAGTTAATGTCTTTCAGTGAGTTCACAATGTCTGGGTCTTTAGGCAACGGGTAAGATTGTACTTGTGCCACCGCACGCTTGGTTGCTGCACATAAACGGCTATCGCCATCTAAGATACTCAAACTACCCAATATCGCGTTAGAGCCCGTTGGAATCAGCTTAAGGTTCACTCGACATGAGCGTCCTCGATAGCTGTCTTCTAACAACAGGTTCTGTTGAATCAGTTGGGTATAGATAGCCCCGTAACGTTGCGCTTCATCAGTGATAAATTGTTGTCTTGCTGAAGAGTTTTGAGTCGCTTCCGTTTCAAGCCCAGCAAAGATATCGTTCAATGCGGCTTCTTGTTGTTTACGCTCTTTTTCTGCTTTTGCTGCAGCTTCTTTTGCCTTACGGGCTTTCTCTGCTGCGGCTGCCGCTTCTTTCTCTTTCGCTATGCGTTGCTTTTCCGCGAGTTCAGCGGCTTCTTTCTCTTTACGAGCTTTGTCTGCTGCCTCTTTCGCTGCTTTTTCTTTTGCCACGCGTTCTTGTTCAGCTTTTGCGATTGCCGCTTCTTTGGCTTTACGCTCGTTCTCGGCTTTCACTAACGCAGCTTCTTTTAGCTTACGGTCAGCTTCGGCTTTAGCGGCTTTCTTTTGCTCTTGCTTTAAACGAGCCTCTTCAGCTTTGCGTTGTTTCTCTTTCTCAACTCGACGCTTTTCAGCTTCACGAGTTGCTTTAGCTTCTTTCGCTTGCTGTTCTTTTAGCTTGCGAATATTTTCTTCTTCAGCTTTACGATTCTTTTCAAGTCGTTCGCTTTCACGTCTTAGTTTGTCAAGACGCTCTTGCTCTTTCTTGCTTGCCGCTTCTCTTTGTTGACGAATCTGTTGAGCTTGCTGGCGAACCAACTGAGGATCAATCACCACTGCTTGAACCATCTGCCCTGTAGGCTTTGGCTCTGACATCGTGAAATCCGCCCCCCAAATGAGCGCAACGAATAAAATGACGTGCAGCCCAAGAGAAATAAGAAGCGGTGATCTGAAATTATTGGATTTTTTATTATTCGCTTTCATGAATGCTACGGAGCTATTCCCTTATATCCGTTAAAAGGCCAACCTTTGGCACACCTGCACGGCTTAATTCATCAAGTAATAAAACCACTTCAGCGTATGGCGTTGCGGCATCACCACCAACCGCCACTGGAGAGTTTGGCTTCAGAGACAACTCGGCTTTCACACGGACGATAATATCTTCCATTGATAAGCCACGCTGTACTTCTTCGTCATTAACGCTCAAGCCAAGTTCACCGTCTTTGTTCACTTCAACGATGATGAAACTTGCATTGTCGTCACCCAGTAGGTCTTGTGCCGATTTAGCCGTTGAAGCCTGAGGCAATTCAACGTCAACGCCTTGAGTAACAAACGGCGAAGTCACCATAAAAATGATCAGCAAAACAAGCATAACGTCGATGTAAGGTACAACGTTAATCTCTGCTGTCATTTTGCGTTTTTTAGGTTGGTATCCAGCCATCTATTATTCCCTGCCAGCCATCGCTTGACGGTGAAGAATACTGTGAAACTCTTCAGAGAAAGTCGCGTAGTTGTGTTCTAGCTTGCCTACTCGGCTGCTGAAGCGGTTGTACGCCATTACCGCTGGAATCGCAGCGAATAGACCCATTGCTGTTGCGATCAGTGCTTCTGCAATACCAGGAGCAACCATTGCGAGCGTCGCTTGCTTCACTTCACCTAATGCGATGAATGAGTGCATGATGCCCCAAACCGTACCAAATAGGCCGATGTATGGGCTGATAGAGCCAACGGTCGCCAAGAAAGGTAAGTTAGTTTCTAGTTCATCAACCTCACGAGCAACGGCAACGCGCATCGCACGGCCAGTGCCTTCCATAATGAAGTCAGGTGATGTTGCATTCGATTTACGAAGGCGAGCGAACTCAGTAAAGCCTGCGTAGAAAATTTCTTCAGTACCAGAAAGCTCGTCTTTGCGTTTGTTGCTCTCTTGGTACAGTTTTGCAAGATCAACGCCTGACCAAAATTTGTCTTCAAACACTTCTGTTTGTTTAGAAGCTTGAGATAACACTTTACTTCTTTTTATGATCATCGCCCAAGAAACAACAGACATGCCCATAAGAGTCAGCATGACCATCTTAACTAGTAAACTAGCTTCTAAAATTAGGCCTAAGATTGAGATTTCAGCAGTCACTATTCGTTAGCTCCGTGAGAATAAATGTTGGCATTGCTTTGGGTTTCATTTTTTGATTATCGATACATGCTACCTTAACCATTGCTTTACACAATGCCTTGCCATCAGGATTTACGATCTCTTGACAGAAGACCAAGGTAGCTCGCTTCAACTCGTAAATATTTGTAATGACTTGTAAAGAATCATCAAGACGCGCGCCTTGAATAAAATCAATGTCCATATGTCGGACTACAAAACCGATGTTTTGTTCTAACAATACTTGCTGAGAAACGCCAATTGAGCGCAACATCTCAGTTCGAGCGCGTTCGAAAAACTTAAGATAGTTTGAATGGTATACAACGCCACCCGCATCGGTGTCTTCGTAATACACAGTCACTGGCCACGTAAATAGCTTAGATAATCCCTGCAATTTGCTACCACAATCCAAAACGATAAAGATCTCACTATAACCTAACTCCTTATCATTAATAGTATATCGCTGTGAATTTTTTGATTTGAGAGACGAAAAAAAAGGCCATCTGTATAAGATGACCTCTTTTTGGCTAAAAACCCAACAAGTATAAAGGCTCACGTTGTTATGAACCTAAATCCTTTGCCTTTTATAGAAGGCGCAGCACCGTTAGGTAGAGCAAAATTGTGAGTGAAACATATGGGCTAAACAGTAGCTGCCACATCCAAGCTCTTGGCTTAAATCCGATACCGTAAACCATGCTTGAGCATACTGCCCAAATAAACATTGGTCCGATGATCGCGTTAAAGCCACCGATGCTTGTCGCATACGCTTCAGGATCCCACATCACTAAACCCACATGCATGAAACCCAATACTAGGGCTAAGGCTCTAAGCAGAGTCTTATCCATTGGTTGATGCAGCTTAGCGATTTGCTCTGCGAGATTACTCACTGTCTTTGTCCATCATTTCTGAATGCTCTAGCCATAGAGCATTGATGATGCCGAATGCACATGCTAGAAGTACACCCAAAATCCATGCGAAATACCACATAAAATTTCTCCTAAGTTATTTAACTTCTAGCTTAGTAAGCTGAAACGTCGTTATCTTCGATGTGTTTCTTATCTAGACGACCGAACATTTTGTAGTATGTCCAAGTTGTGTAGCCAAGAATCACAGGAACCATTACCGCCGCAACGACAGTCATAAGACCAAGCGTTAGCTCACTCGCTGTTGAATCCCACATAGTCAAGCTTTGGTTAGGGTTCAGGCTTGATGGCATTACGAATGGGAACATTGCAAAACCAGCCGTTAGAATAACACCAGCGTTCGATAGGCTTGAGAACAAGAATGCGAAACCACCACGCTCAAAGCGAGATGCAATCACAGCAAGCAGTGGCATTGCTACACCAAGGATCGGCGCAGCCCACATTGCTGGATAAGTTTCGAAGTTTGTCATCCAAGCACCCACTTGAAGTGATACTTCTTTGTTTAGTGGGTTTGAGTCAGCAAACGTATCGATAGTGCTCGTAATTACATAGCCTTCGATAGATTGAACCCAGAAACCACCAATAACGAATAGAGCAATAGCAATTAGGCCAGTTATCTGAGCAACGTTACGAGCACGAGCGTGCAGCGCTTCTGTTGTCTTCATTTGAAGCCATGTTGCACCTTGCATCACGAACAACATCAGAGCCAACACACCACAAAGCAATGCAAATGGGTTAAGCAGAGCGAAGAACGTACCATGGTACTTAGACATCATAAATTCGTTCAGTTCAAATGGAACACCTTGTAGTAGGTTACCAAATGCCACACCGAAAATGATTGGTGGTACTGCGCCACTAAAGCAAAGTGCGTAGTCCCAAGTTTTGCGCCATTTTGGATCTTCGATCTTTGAACGGTAGTCAAGAGCAAGTGGACGTAACCAAAGTGCAGCTAGCGTTACGTACATTGCGAAGTAAAAACCAGAGAAAGACGTCGCGTAAACCAGTGGCCATGCAGCAAACAATGCACCACCCGCAGTGATAAGCCAAACTTGGTTACCATCCCAGTGAGGGGCAATCGTGTTTAGCATAATACGACGTTCAGTGTCGCTCTTACCGATAACAGGTGACAGAGCGGCAACACCCATATCAAAGCCATCAGTTACGGCGAAACCAACCAGTAGAACACCGATCAATACCCACCAAATAAGTCGTAAGCTTTCGTAATCAAACATAATATTCCCTCACTTATACTTCAACTGAACGGCTAACTTTGTCTTCAACAGAGTTATCGTTTTGTTCGAAGTGGTAACGGCCTGTCTTCAAGCTACTTGGACCTTTACGTGCGAATTTCAGCATTAGGTAAACTTCAGCAATCAAGAACACTGTGTAAAGTGCCAGGATAGCGAATAGAGAAGTCCAAAGCTGTTCAATAGTCAGTGCTGATGCAGCAACGTTAACCGGTAGGATTTCACCAACCGCCCATGGTTGACGACCAAACTCAGCAACGAACCAACCTGCTTCAATCGCAATCCAAGGAAGTG
This sequence comes from Vibrio sp. 10N.286.48.C11, assembly GCF_041469805.1. Lineage (NCBI taxonomy): Bacteria > Pseudomonadati > Pseudomonadota > Gammaproteobacteria > Vibrionales > Vibrionaceae > Vibrio > Vibrio sp. 10N.286.48.C11. The sequence goes on from NZ_JBFRLK010000005.1 coordinate 20,508, forward strand.
GGATTGAGAATAGCGCAGCTTTAAGTACCCATGGTTTCTGTTCGATTTTCTGACGACACGTTTGAACAAACGCAGCACCGAATACAAACAGCATGATGAAGCCACAAGCAACCATCAGACGGAATGACCAGAATAGAGGCCAAACTGTTGGGATAGAATCATCCGCAGCCATTTGGATTTGGTCTTCAGTTGCATCAACAACGTCGTCTGTGTAGCGCTTAAGAAGCAAGCCGTAACCTAGGTCACCTTTCACTTCGTCGAACGCAGCCATGTTTTCTTCAGACTTATCGCCTGCACGTAGCTTTTCAAGCAGCTCGTACGCGTACATACCAGTACGGATACGATCAACGTGGTCATCACGTAGGTCACGTAGGCCCGTTACTTCAGTATCAAGCGAACGCGTTGCGATGATACCCATTACGTAAGGAATTTTAATTGCGTAGTCAGTATTCATTGTCTCTTGGTTCGGAATACCAAAAACAGTAAATGCTGCTGGTGCTTCTTCAGTGTGCCATTCCGCTTCTACAGCAGCGAGCTTCACTTTTTGAACTTCACCAAGCTCGTAACCAGATTCATCACCTAGTACGATTACTGACAAGATCGCCGCCATACCGAAAGACGCTGCAATCGCGAAAGAACGACGAGCAAAGGCAAGGTCACGACCTTTAAGAATGTAGTATGAGCTGATACCAAGGATGAACATTGCACCCGTTGTGTAACCAGACGCTACTGTGTGTACGAATTTAACTTGTGCTACTGGGTTTAGTACAACTTCAGCGAAGCTCACCATTTCCATACGCATAGTTTCAAAGTTAAATTCCGCACCCACTGGGTTTTGCATCCAGCCGTTTGCTACCAAGATCCAAAGCGCAGAGAAGTTAGAGCCAAGTGCTACTAACCAAGTTACCGCTAAGTGCTGACGCTTTGACAGTCTGTCCCAACCGAAGAAGAATAGGCCAACAAAAGTAGACTCTAGGAAGAATGCAACAAGCGCTTCGATAGCTAGCGGAGCACCAAAAATGTCGCCAACATAGTGAGAATAGTAAGACCAGTTAGTACCAAACTGGAACTCCATGGTTAAGCCTGTCGCTACACCAAGAGCAAAGTTAATACCAAACAATTTACCCCAGAACTTGGTCATGTCCTTGTAAATTTGCTTGCCAGTCATTACATAAACTGACTCCATAATGGCAAGTAGAAATGCCATACCTAAAGTCAGTGGAACAAATAGGAAGTGATACATCGCTGTAAATGCAAACTGCAATCGCGACAGATCAACAACATCAATCATGGTAACTCCTTTGTGTCGGCTGAATGACACTTGTGTGATTATTCACCGCAAAAATCCATGTTAAAACAATTTATGTAATTGTTATTACAAGTTGAAATTTGTAGCAAAAACGTACCGTTATAGTTAGATTATTGTTAAGCATGAGCTAATATAGCTGGCGCTAATATTACTGGTAAAATCAGTATGTTTCAAAAGGTTTATGGGAGAACCCTGCGTTGATTTGTATCAAATTTATTCGAGCAAATTAGAGTTATTTTTGTACAATTATGATTAAAATCACACCAATTATGCTTGTCTTAATAACAGCGCATGATATATGTGACAAATGCTCAGCACCGCCTCAACATCCGAATTACAACTACCTATAAAGTATTAACAAAAAATATGACAACTTATTTCATTTCCTGTTATCTAAATCAAACCTGAAATCAAAGTTTCCATTTTTGAAGCTCCCTTTTCGATCTTTTTATCGACTCGCTCAAAGAGTTGTTATTCAGTAAAAAGCAAAAAAACCCAGCGCTTATGCAACTGGGATCTTTAAAAATGAATAATTTAACGATTGGAGGGTTTATCTATTCCAAAGTGTAAATACGCTCTGTCGGTCGCGATTCGACCTCTTGGCGTCCTTTGTAGGTAACCTTGTTGAATCAAGTAAGGTTCTAACACATCTTCAATAGTGTCTCTCTCTTCACCAATCGCGGCAGCCATGTTGTCGATACCTACCGGACCACCACCAAACTTCTCCATAATCGCCAGCAGAAGCTTTCTATCCATGTAGTCGAAACCTTTAGCATCGACATCCAACATGTTTAGCGCTTTGTCAGCAACCTCCGGACAAATATGCCCGTCGCCTTTTACTTCCGCATAATCACGAACACGGCGCAGTAGACGGTTAGCAATACGTGGCGTACCACGAGCTCGGCGAGCAACTTCTAGCGCCCCTTCGGACTCCATAGAAAGACCAAGGCAATCTGCACTGCGCTGAACGATGTTTTGTAGATCTTCAACCTTGTAGTACTCAAGACGCTGAGTAATACCAAAACGGTCACGTAACGGCGATGTCAGTGAGCCAGCACGAGTGGTTGCGCCAATCAAAGTAAAAGGAGGAAGGTCAATCTTGATAGAGCGTGCCGCTGGGCCTTCACCAATCATGATATCTAATTGGTAGTCTTCCATTGCAGGGTACAACACCTCTTCAACCACAGGGCTTAAACGGTGAATCTCATCAATGAACAGGACATCATTTTCTTCGAGATTGGTCAGTAACGCCGCTAGGTCGCCTGCTTTTTCTAGAACAGGGCCTGAAGTCGTACGAATGTTGACATCCATCTCATTGGCAACAATGTTCGCCAACGTGGTTTTACCCAAGCCTGGAGGGCCAAATATCAACAGATGGTCGAGCGCCTCGTTACGCAGTTGTGCCGCTTTGATGAAAATCTCCATCTGGCCACAAACGTGATCCTGACCTTGATAGTCAGCCAGTGCTTTAGGGCGTATTGCACGATCAATGACATCTTCATCTTTGAATACTGGGTTATCCGGTGCAATAAGGCGATCGGCTTCAATCATAAATTCTGCTATTCCTAACTATGCTCTTGTTGACTCTGCGCTTCTTGACTCTGTGTAAAGGCAAAGTGAATGAGTCTATTTTGTCGAACAAGTATATTGGGTATTAAACCATCGATTTCAGAGCTTCGCGAATCAACTGTTCGCTGGTCATGCCATCTTTAGCCACTTGAGAAACCACCTTGGAAGCTTGAGTCGGCTTGTAGCCTAATGCAAGTAGCGCACTTACCGCTTCTTCTTCCGCGTCGTGAACGGTTGGCATAGAATCAATCGGAGCTGCATCTGTCGCTGGAGTAAACAAGTCACCCGCGCCCCACCCTTTCAGGCGGTCTTTCATTTCAACAACCAGACGTTCAGCGGTTTTCTTACCCACACCCGGAAGTTTAACCAGCGTCGAGATGTCTTCACGTTCAACACTTTGAACAAACTGGCTAGCCGTCATGCCTGAAAGAATGCCAAGGCCTAGCTTAGGGCCCACACCGTTCGCTTTGATCACTTCACGGAACAGCGCACGCTCTTTAACCGTGTTAAAACCATAAAGTAGCTGCGCATCTTCACGTACAACAAAGTGCGTGTAGATGATTGCCTCTTCGCCCACGTTTGGTAATTCGTAAAAACAGCTCATTGGCATTTGAACTTCATAGCCAACGCCACTCACTTCGATTAGTAATTCTGGTGGCTGTTTTTCTATTAATGTACCGCGTAGACGTCCGATCACAATTCACTCTCTTGATGGAATATAATTTGAGGGACAGAATATAAAAGAACTGGATGCTTATCCAGTTCTTTGTGTTTATTAGGATGATTTATTTAAGCTTGCTTAGCTTAAGAAACCGAATGATTCTGTCTTCAGAAACGCCATAGCCTATGGTTATCGGTAACGCCCTTTTCTTGCGCCTGTTGCTTTACCCGCAAGCGCTATCAAAGTTTTATTGGTGTTGGCGTGAGTGATCGCTACGCCTAGAGCATCGGCAGCATCGGCCTGTGGTTTAGCGGGTAACTTAAGCATGCTCATCACCATGTTCTGAACCATCGACTTATCTGCACCACCATTGCCTGTCACCGCTTGTTTGATTAGACGAGCCGCATATTCATGAACGGGGAGATCAGCATTTACCGCTGCCACTATCGCACTGCCACGCGCTTGTCCCAGCTTAAGTGCAGAATCCGCATTCTTCGCCATGAAGACCTGTTCTATCGCAAACACATCCGGTTGAAACTGAGTGATGATTTCGCTCACACCGGCGTAGATTTGTTTGAGTCGGCCCGGCAGTTCTTTTTCAGAGGTGCGAATACAACCGCTACCTAAGTAATATAGATGGCGACCATTTTGACGAATCACGCCATAACCGGTAATACGCGAGCCAGGGTCAATTCCTAAGATAATAGACATAACTTCAATACTGATTATTTATACATGCTTTATGAGCTTAGTATATCGAACGCAAAAAAAAATGCCCGTCAAATTAACGGGCATTCTCTAATTTACTGGCAAGTCTTGGCTAATTAATTGAGAGCTCTCTATCAACTAGGATCTCTTCATCAACAAGAAAAGATAACAGGCTTACGCTTGCTCTTTTTTCTCTGCCAATTTAACTGCGATTGCTAGCTCTTCCAGTGATGCTGGGTTCGCTAGGCTTGGCGCGTCTGTCAGTAGACATGCTGCAGCTGTTGTTTTCGGAAATGCGATAACGTCACGGATGTTCTCAGTACCACAAAGCAGCATTGCTAGACGGTCAAGACCGAATGCTAGACCAGCGTGCGGTGGCGTGCCGTACTTAAGCGCTTCAAGTAGGAAGCCGAACTTCTCTTGTTGCTCTTGTGCTTCGATACCTAGGATACCAAATACCGCTGTTTGCATTTCTGCGTTGTGGATACGTACAGAACCGCCGCCTACTTCGTAGCCGTTGATTACCATGTCGTATGCATCAGAATTTGCTGCTGCTGGGTTCGCTTTTAGCTCTTCCGCGTTCACACCTAGTGGTGATGTGAATGGGTGGTGCATTGCGTGTAGGTTACCTTCGCCGTCTTCTTCGAACATTGGGAAGTCAACAACCCACAGTGGAGCCCATGCAGATGTGTCTGTTAGCTCTAGATCCGTACCTAGTTTAAGACGAAGTGCGCCCATTGCTTCAGCAACGATGCCCGCTTTGTCTGCGCCGAACAGAATGATATCGCCAGATTCAGCTTGAGTACGATCTAGAATACCGTTGATTACGTCTTCGCTTAGGAATTTAGCAACTGGAGATTGAATACCTTCCATGCCTGCAGCACGGTCGTTAACCTTCATCCAAGCTAGGCCTTTCGCGCCGTAGATGTTTACGTGTTCAGCGTAGCCGTCGATTTGCTTACGAGTTAGCTTAGCACCACCTGGAACACGGATAACTGCTACGCGACCTTTTTCGTCGTTAGCTGGGCCAGAGAATACCTTGAATTCAACATCTTTAACCAAGTCAGCAACGTCCACTAGCTCTAGTGGGTTACGTAGATCTGGCTTATCAGAACCGAAACGACGAATCGCTTCAGAGAAAGGCATTACTGGGAATTGACCTAGTTCAACATCTAGAAGTTCTTTCCACATATCGTGAACAAGCTTCTCAGTCACGTTACGTACTTCTTGAGAAGTCATGAAAGATGTTTCGATATCGATTTGAGTAAATTCAGGCTGACGGTCAGCACGTAAATCTTCATCACGGAAACATTTAACGATTTGGTAGTAACGGTCAAAACCAGACATCATCAGCAGTTGCTTGAAAAGCTGAGGAGATTGAGGAAGTGCGTAGAAGCTACCTTTGTGAACACGGCTTGGTACTAGGTAGTCACGAGCACCTTCTGGTGTCGCTTTCGTTAGTACTGGCGTTTCGATGTCTAGGAATAAGTTCTCATCTAGGAAACGACGAACGAAGCTAGAAGCACGTGCACGAAGCTTAATACGGTCGCTCATTTCTGGACGACGAAGATCGATGTAACGGTACTTAAGACGCTGCTCTTCAGAGTTCGTTTGGTTGAAGTCTAGTGGAAGCGCTTCTGAACGGTTAATGATCTCTAGACCCGTCGCGTAAAGTTCTACTTCACCAGTAGCCATGTCTTTATTTACTTGGCTGTCCGGACGAACTCGTACTTCACCAGTAAACTTGATACAGAATTCATTACGCAGTTGGTTAGCGATCGGGAAGATATCTTTCATATCTGGATCGACAACAACCTGAACGATGCCTTCACGATCACGCATATCAATAAAGATAAGACCGCCTAAATCACGGCGACGGTTTACCCAGCCGCACAATTCTACAGTTTGTCCCGCCAGGGACTTGTTCAGGTTACCACAGTAATGGGTACGCATAATGAATTTCCCAATCTCTTAATTATTTACTAATTTCCAAGCTGTCAGTGGTCATTCCACACAACAGAGCAAAGGAACATTTATACGCGGAAACTCGCTTAAAATCGACCTTCCACATTCGAATTTATTGTGTTTTATCTGGCTTTGCTGCTTTTTAGCCCATCAAGTGCGCAAAGATTCATCAAAACCGAAAAAATTGCGATAATTATATCTCGAAAGTACCTTAATCAGCAAAACTCTCGTAAAGTAGATTTTAGTTTCAACCCAAAAACTTTTTGTAATGACTGATGGCGTGATGGATAACGGTGTAATAGATGGATAATCGTGTAATAACAACAGAAACTTTACCTCTAAGACTTGGATTAACTATGTGGTCTCATTCTGAGTGGCAAAGTCAGTTCTACGGTAAAGGCACCAAGCCTGCCGAACGCTTGGAAAAATACACCCAAGTTTTCCATACCGTTGAGGGCAACACCACCTTTTACGCTACGCCAAGTATGTCTACCGTTCACAATTGGAAAGCCGCCAGTCACGATGATTTCAAGTTCACCTTCAAATTGCCCAAATTCATCACCCACCAGCAACAACTGAGACACTGCCAAGCCGAACTCAAAGAGTTCTTGATGACGATGTCGCCACTGCATGACCGTATTGGTCAATGGACGATTCAGCTGCCGCACAGTTTTGAGCCCAGCATGCTGCCTGCCCTACAAAAGTTTTGCACCTTATTCCCAAAAGATATGCAGCTTGGCGTCGAAGTTCGACACTTAGGTTTCTTTGATAAGGGCGATGCGGAAAAACGCTTCAACCAATGGCTGGTTGAGGAAGGCATCAATCGCATCATTATGGACAGCCGCCCCGTTTTCTCTGCGCCACCCACCACAGAAGCGGTGATCGATGCGCATCAGAAAAAACCGCGTGTTCCTGTTCATGCAATTGCTACCGCCAATAACCCGATGATTCGATTTATTGGTCACCCAGACCAAGAACCTAATATTGAGTTTTTTAAGCCTTGGTTTGCCAAAATCCCAAACTGGCTTAATGAAGGCAAGCAGCCCTATTTAATGATCCACACCCCAGACAATAACCACGCACCTGAACTTGCGATTGCTATTTATAAGAGGCTACAAAAGCAAGTCTCTGAAAATACATCATTATTACTGCCCGAACTGGCTCAGTTTCCAGCTCAAAAAGGCAATCACCAAATCTCGATGTTTTAACCTCTCACTTGTAAGTAGCTTCGAACCTTGAGCTAAATCTCAGTTTTCGTGACAGTGGCGTTTTTTTTACGTAAAATACGCCCCCTTTTATTTGGTACGAATTTTGTGCCAATTACGCTGACTGTCGAGAGAAAATGCTATGAGCAACACAGACAATATCTTTTCCGCTCCTATTGATAAAATTGGAGACTTCACCTTTGATGCAAGGGTTGCTGAAGTATTTCCGGATATGATTCAACGTTCGGTGCCTGGCTATAGCAATATCATCTCTGCAATCGGCATGCTGGCTGAGCGCTTTGTAAAGCCACACTCAAATATTTACGACCTTGGCTGCTCGCTTGGTGCTGCGACACTTTCTATGCGTCGTCACATTCAGCAAGAAGGCTGCACGATTTTCGCGATCGATAATTCAGAAGCCATGGTTGAGCGCTGCAAATTGCACGTTAATGCTTACCGCAGTGACACACCGGTAGAAGTGATTGAAGCCGACATCCGTGAAGTGGAAATCAAAGACGCTTCTGTTGTGGTGCTTAACTTTACGCTGCAATTTCTTTCTCCAGACGATCGATACGCTCTGCTTGAGAAAATTCATGCTGGCTTGCGCCCAGGCGGGATCTTAATCCTGTCAGAAAAATACGTATTCGAAGATGAAAGCTCAAATGAACTGCTTATCGACCTGCACCATGATTTCAAACGTGCTAACGGGTACAGCGAGCTAGAAGTAAGTCAGAAACGTAGCGCAATTGAAAACGTGATGCGCCCGGATTCGATCCCTGTTCACAGAGAGCGATTTGATAAGATTGGCTTCTCAAGCAGCGAAGTCTGGTTCCAATGTTTCAACTTTGGTTCAATGTTCGCGATAAAGTAAACATTTTAGATTACGTAACCGTCGCGACACCGTTAGCACGTACTAAAATGTCATCCTCAAGAGCGAGGAACAAACGAATTGGGGATCTCTTATCAAACACGATAAACGAGATTCCCTAGCATGTTTGTCCACACTCTTAATGGAGTGACAAATTTAATTTCTACACCACCAACTCAGTGAAAACCTATGTTTAATTTTGCCAATTTTTATCAACTTATTGCCCAAGATACTCGCCTTCAGCCGTGGCTAAATGTCCTGCCACAGCAACTGACCGATTGGCAAAATGCAGAGCACGGTGACTTTGACCGCTGGCTACGTGCACTAAACAAGATTCCACAAGACGTGCCAGATCAAGTTGACCTGAAAAATTCAGTGACGATTGGTAGTTCTACGCCATACCACACAGGCGAACTGAAAAAGCTAGAAAGCTTATTGAAGACTTTCCACCCGTGGAGAAAAGGTCCTTATACGGTTCACGACATCCATATCGATACAGAGTGGCGCAGTGACTGGAAATGGGATCGTGTGCTTCCACATATATCTCCATTAAAAAACCGTTCGGTTCTCGATGTAGGTTGTGGCAATGGTTACCACATGTGGCGCATGCTGGGTGAAGGTGCTCGCTTAACGGTTGGTATCGATCCTTCCCACCTATTCTTGGTTCAGTTTGAAGCAATTCGTAAGTTGATGGGCGATGACCAACGAGCTCACCTATTACCTCTAGGTATTGAGCAGCTCCCAAAGCTAGAAGCCTACGACACGGTATTCAGCATGGGCGTGCTTTACCATCGTCGTTCACCACTGGACCACTTGATTCAACTGAAAGACCAATTGGTGTCTGGCGGTGAACTGGTTCTTGAAACCTTGGTAATTGAAGGCGATGAGAACGCAGTATTAGTTCCGGTTGACCGTTACGCGCAAATGAGAAACGTCTACTTCTTCCCTTCAGCTCGCGCACTGAAACGCTGGCTAGAACAAGTTGGTTTTGAAGACGTACGAATCGTTGACGAAAATGTCACGACAATTGGTGAACAACGCACCACAGAATGGATGACACACAACTCTCTTCCAGATTACCTCGATCCGAACGATCCAAGTAAAACGGTTGAAGGTCACCCTGCACCGAGACGTGCGATTCTGGTAGCAACAAAGCCATAGATTTACTGCCCACAAAGCAGTGGCATATTGAGTAAATAAAGCACAAGCCTATTAAGGCAGCAAAACAATTGCTTGCATGGTCAAAAAGCCACTGTTAATTTCGCGGTGAACCTTGCTTCCTTAGCTTAAGAATTGAACAAAAATTGACTTGTGTTTAATAAGTGAGCTATTCCAAATAGCAATAATTGGCGTAGCGCTCACATTGCGATTCAATATGACCAGACTCTTACAATAGGATGCTTCACGCATCCTTTTTTGTGGGCTAAACTTCTAAATAGTCTGAACTATTCTCTAATTCTCAAAGGTTTTTTTATGTTTAAGCGATTATCGCCTATTGTGGCGGTTGGTTTGCTCTCTGGTTGTACTCTTACAAATGGTGCTACCTACCACCAAGAAACTCTCGACGCTATTTCCCGCTCAGAGACAAACATCGCAAATAAGGTTCAAAATCTTGAACTGCAACTAAGCAATCAAAGTGACTATATTGAAAGCTTAGAAGACGAAATTACTACCCTTTCTAGTCAATTAGATACCCATCTAACGAGCATGGAACACAAGGTTATTGAAAAGCTAGAGGAAGGGGAACCGGTCGCTATTGCCGTTGCTCCTATCGCTCCTATATCACAACCGACTATCCTTGGCGGCATCGAAAAAGTGTTTATCGACTCTATCAAGCAAAGCTTTGATGCTCGTGTTGATACAGGTGCAACCACCTCTTCTTTAAACGCTGTCGATATCAAAGAATTCGAACGTAACGGCAAGAACTGGGTTAAATTTCACCTAGACGACAAAGCCCAAGCTAAAGAAGACCAGAAATGGATTGAAGCGCCTGTTGTACGTTATGTAAAAATCCGTCAATCAACCAATGATCAAGCAGAACGTCGAGCTGTGATCGAATTATGGGTGAAAGTTGGAAAAATCCATGAAAAAGCGCAATTTACATTGGCGGATCGCTCTCAAATGAGTCACCCTGTGTTACTAGGGCGCGAATTTATCAAAGACATAGCGCTAGTAGATGTAAGTAAAAAGTACGTACAAACGGAAGTTAAATAACAATAGTAGGGTAAGCTATGACGTCAAGAATTCCATTTTATATCTCTATATTCCTGCTTATTGTGGCAGGTATAACACTGAGTATGTTCAGACATACGACCTACGGTGTACCTTGGACTCCAGGGGAAACCAGACAGGTTTGGGACGTTGAAGCTCGCATCGAGTTCAACGCAGTAGGCAAAGAAGCAAAAGTTTCCTTAGCGGCTCCTCATACTCAGTCTAACTACACACTTATCGGCGAATCGGCTTCATCGCCGGGTTACGGCATCTCTTACTTGAACACAGAATCAGGTCGCCGTGCAGAGTGGTCTATTCGCCATGCTGATGGCCCTCAAACTATCTACTATAAGACTCAATTCCTAGTCGATAACCAAGCGAAAGTTGATGCTATACCACCAGAAGGCGAAATCACACAACCAAGCTTTGATGGTCCTGAAGAAGCTGCTGCGTTGGCATTGATTGACAGAGCAACTAAACGCTCAGCAGACAACATCACTTTCACTCGCGAACTTATCAAAACGCTTAATGACCCAGACAGCCAAAACTCAGCGCTGATTCTGAATAACATGAGCAAAGTTGAAGCGACACATAAGCTACTTTCAGCAGCAAACATCCACAATAAAGTCGTTGGCGTTATCGAGCTAGAAGATGGACGTCGTCGTCAATCTATTCAGCAAATGAACCAGATCTGGGATCACGACCAATGGGTTCTATTCTCTCCAGAATCAAGTGAACAACAAGTTCAGCCAAACCTGCTTATTTGGGATGAATCAAACGTTTCTCTACTGGATGTGGTTGGCGGTCAGAACAGTAAAGTTCACTTCTCTATGATTGCGCAGGAGGTTACTCCTACTGAAGCAACTAATAGCAAAGTCTCTGCTGATCAACTGTTAAACCTTTCAATTCACAGCCTACCGCTAGAAGAGCAAGCGATGTTCAAAACCATCATGCTGATTCCTATCGGTGCTCTGATTGTTGTATTCCTGCGTGTCATCATTGGTTTAAAAACGTCTGGTACCTTCATGCCAGTACTGATTGCAGTAGCCTTTGTACAAACACAATTGGTAACGGGCATTGTCGGCTTCCTACTGATTGTTGGTACGGGTCTTATTATTCGAAGCTACTTGTCCAAACTTAATTTGCTACTGGTCGCCAGGATATCCGCCGTAATCATCACGGTAATCATGATTATCTCTGTGTTTACTGTAGTCGCATTTAAAGTGGGTCTAACAGAAGGTCTGTCTATTACGTTCTTCCCAATGATTATCCTATCTTGGACTATCGAACGTATGTCTATCCTATGGGAAGAAGAAGGCGCGAAAGAAGTAATGCTACAAGGTGGTGGTTCTCTATTCACTGCGGTTCTTGTTTACTTAGGCATGACTAACCCGTTCATTCAGCACTTAACGTTTAACTTTATTGGTTTACAGCTTGTTATTCTAGCGACCATTTTGCTACTAGGTAACTACACAGGCTACCGTCTAACAGAGCTTCGTCGCTTTAAACCGCTAGCGGAGGACTAAGTTATGTTTGATCAATTTACTTCACCGTTTAAGTTGAAAGACAAAGGCATAATGGGAATGAACAAGCGTAACCATAGTTATATTGGTCGCTACAATGATCGTTCCAAGTATCCACTCGTTGATGACAAGCTTAAGACTAAGATCATTGCTGAACAGGCTGGCGCTACTGTGCCAAAACTAATTGGCGTTATTGGTCATCAAGCTGAAGTAAAAACAATCCACAAGATGGTAAAAGAGTGGCCGGGTTTCGTAATCAAGCCGGCTCAAGGTAGTGGTGGTAAAGGTATCCTTGTTGTGATCTCTCACAAGGACGGCGTTTACACCAAGCCATCGGGTTCGACTATCAATGAAGAAGACGTAGAGCGCCACATCAGTAACGCTCTCGCGGGTCTTTTCTCACTCGGTGGTAAGAACGATGTTGCTGTAGTTGAAAACCTCATCAAGTTTGACGAGTGTTTTGACGGCTTCAGTTACGAGGGTGTACCAGATGTACGAATCATTGTATTCAAGGGCTACCCTGTAATGGCGATGATGCGTCTATCGACTTCGGCTTCTGATGGTAAAGCTAACTTGCACCAAGGTGCTGTGGGCGTAGGTATTTGTATCGCTACGGGTAAAGCCGTTCGTGCGGTTCAATTTGACCACCCAGTGACTCACCACCCAGATACGGGTAAAGAGTTGGCGCTACTACAAGTACCCCATTGGGAAAAGCTGCTGACACTTGCATCAAGTGCTTGGGAAATGACAGGCCTTGGTTACATGGGTACGGACATGGTTTTAGACCAAGAAGAAGGCCCGATGGTACTGGAGCTAAACGCTCGCCCTGGATTAGCAATACAGATTGCAAACGGCGCAGGTTTATTACCTCGCTTGCATCATATTGAAAACCTGGGCACACCAGCTGAATACCCAAAACCAGCAGAGCGCGTTGCCTACGCTGCTAAGCAATTTGGTGTTCACGGTAGCGAAATTGTTCAAAACTAAGCTCATCTAAATTAAAGCGAAACGACTCAGTTATTGATACTGAATCTAGCTCGATAAAAAGGCCGCATAACTCTGAGAGTTACGCGGCTTTTTAATGCCAGCCGTCTTCACCGAGCTAATATGATTAAGCCTCTGTTACTTCACTCTCAGGCTCACGAATAGGATCAATACGCACAGCCGCCACCTTAAATTCAGGGATCTTCGCGTGTGGATCAGTCGCTGTGGTAGTCAAACGGTTAACTGGTGATTCAACAAAATGGAATGGAATAAATACCACACCCTTTTGCATTCGTTTAGTCACAAAGGCCGCGATTTCGATTTCACCACGACGTGTTGAGACCTTAAGCATCTGACCATTCGAGATACCTAGCGCTTCAGCATCATGAACACTCACCATGGCACGCGGCCCTGCTAAGTTATCCAACCCTTTTGTTTTACGTGTCATGGTTCCGGTGTGGAACTGTTCTAGAATACGGCCTGTCGTTAATACTAACGGGTATTCCGCATCCGGTAGCTCAGCAGCGTATCTAAACGGAATCGCCTCCATTTGACCACGCCCACGCGTAAATTGGGTCTGGTGCATGATACGTGTGCCATCAGGGTTGTTCTTATTACTTGGCCATTGCACGCCGTTCACCGTAATGTTCTCCCAACGTAAACCACCATACTGTGGCGTGACACGCGCTATCTCATTGGTGATATCAGCAACCGAGTCATATTCCCAATTGCCGCCCATCGCATTAGCCAACATTTGGATAATCACCCAATCTTCTTTCGCTTCACCTGGAGGCAATACCGCCGGGTTAATACGCTGAACACGACGCTCGGTATTAGTAAAATGACCAGACTTCTCAGCAAACGAACAAGACGGCAGAACCACATCGGCATACTGAGCGGTTTCGGTTAAGAAAATATCTTGAACCACTAGGAAATCTAACGCTTCAAGGCCTTCAATCACATGCGCTTGATTCGGGTCACTCAACACTGGGTTCTCACCCATGACATACAGACCGCGAACATCTCGATGGCACGCTCCATCAATAATTTCGGTGAGCGTTAACCCCGCTTCCGCTGGTAAGTCAGAAACACCCCACTCCATCGCGAATTTTTGACGAACTATCGGGTTATACACTTTCTGATAACCTGGAAGGTTGTTCGGCAATGCCCCCATATCACACGCGCCCTGAACATTGGATTGACCACGTAATGGGTTGATACCACCGCCTTCGATACCAATGTTGCCACACAATAGTTGTAGATTAGCGATTGAACGTACGTTGTCGTGACCAGTAGTGTGTTGCGTAATACCCATCGAATAATATACTGCGGTGCGCTCTGCAGTACCAATCAAGCGAGCCATCGCGAAGATATCTTCCGCTTTCACGCCAGTCACCAATTCGACTTTATCAAGTGAGTAGCTTGGTGACATGACTTCTTGCAATAAGGTATCAAAGCCGTCGACACGATCATCAATATAATCTTGATCGTACCAACCGTGTTTGATGATCTGCTGCATCACACCATTAATCAGCATCACATCGGTGCCCGGTCGGTGCGCTAAGTAAAGCTCAGCGTGGTCAGCAATATCGATTCGTTTTGGATCAGCAACGATCAATCGTGCTCCACCATGCCTCACCGCTTGCTTGATGTGCGAGCCAATAATTGGGTGTGCTGAAGTCGTGTCTGAACCGATAATAAAGATCACATCTGAGTGCTTGATGCTTGGAATATCATTGGTCATCGCCCCGCTACCCAGCGAAGCCTCTAAACCGGTAACAGTCGAAGCATGACAAAGACGTGCACAGTGATCGACGTTATTGGTGCCTAATTCGCGGCGTATGAATTTTTGGAAGGCATAGTTGTCTTCATTGGTGGTTTTCGCCGACGAGAAGCCCGCCAAAGCATTGCTACCAAAGCCCTGTTTAATCGCCGTAAATTTATCAGCAATGAGCTTAATCGCTTCTTCCCAACTTGCAGGTTGCAACCAGCCATCTTTACGAATTAATGGTGTGGTTAAACGCGCATCACTCCCCACAAAATCGAAGCCGAATCGCCCCTTAACACACAACATGCCTTCATTAACCGGGGAGTCACCGCCTTCGATATAACGGATTTTGTTTTTCTGTTCATCGATATGCATGGTTAGCTTACAGCCCACACCACAATAGGTGCAGATGGTATCGACTTTCTTGAGTAGGCCTGTGTCTCCCTGCTTTCTATCACGAGCATCCACCATTGCACCGGTTGGACACGCCTGAATACACGATCCACATTGAACGCAGTTTGAGTCGCCCATTAAGGTCTTGTCTGCCCCAAAATTAGGACGACATTCAGGTCTTGATGTAGGCTTGCCATCAGATTGATTCATGAAGCTTAAAACACCATGAACATTCTGTTCACGGCACGCTTGGATACACTGCCCGCAACTGATGCAGCGGTTGGCATCAAAGATAATAAATTCTGAACTGTCATCAACTGCAAATTTTTGTCTTGTTAAACCGACCTTCGCTTCTTCTACGCGTATCGCCTGCCAGTGCTCATTCGAAGCCACATCGATTTTGTACTCTGGATGTGTTTGCGTTGCTTTGTATTCGGTCGAGTAGTCTCGTAGGTCGCAATCGGTATTGGCTTGGCAACCACATTCTAGGCATCTTGCTGCTTCCGCAATTGCATCAGCATTATCAAATCCAGTTTCTACTTCGTCGAAGCTTTGTTCACGCTGCTCGGGTGTTAGCTCTGGCATGATCTTACGAGCCATACGCTGTATGGATTTGTATTGCTCAGGATCCACTGCTTTGAGCTGCTTGTGCTTTCTTGAGTTAAACGGTTTAGCCGGAATGTTATCCATGTCGCCATGGAAGAAGCGATCGATCGCCTGTGCAGCAATGCGCCCATCCCCCACCGCTTCCACTGCGGTTGCAGGGCCGCGTCGGAAATCACCAATACTAAAGATATTGCCAGTACCTGTATGCATGGTTTGCGGATCGGCATCAGCGGTATTCCAACGAGTAAGAGGAATATCAATCGCTTCATTGTCCATAAAGCTCAGATCCGGCTTTTGCGACACGGCAGCAATAACGGTATCAAACGCTTCAACAAAGAATTCGCCTGTTGGTTTAGGGCTGCGACGACCTGAAGCATCAGCCGGACCCAAAGCCATACGCTCTAATCGTATTTCTGATACATGACCATTTTCATCGGCTATGTTTTCTGCCGGGTTGGTTAAGAAATGGAACTTCACACCTTCATGCTCAGCTTCTTCGATTTCGTAATCTTCTGCAGGCATCTCATCTCGAGTACGACGGTAGATCAGCGTGGTGTCAGCACCATCACGCACCGCTGTTCGAGCGCAATCAATCGCGGTATTACCACCACCGATCACTGCAACCTTTTTACCAGTGACATACTGCTGAGCGGTCACGTAATCTTTCAAGTAATCGACGCCTAGATAACAACCGCCAAGCTCGCTGCCCGGATAATTCATTTCAACCGCTTGCGATGCACCAACGGCTAAGCAAACCGCATCAAAATCGTTACTTAAATCAGACAGTGTAAAATCAACACCGAGTTTTTTACCGCACTCAACCACCATTCCGTTGCGACACATCAACTCGATTTCTTTATCTAGAATCGACTTAGGTAAGCGATATTCAGGGATACCGTAACGCAGCCAACCACCCGCTTTGGGCATCGACTCATAGACACTGACATCGTAGCCTTCGTTAGATAAGTAATAACCCGCCGTAAGCCCACCGGGGCCACTACCGACGATTGCAATGCTCTTGCCTTTGATTGGTTTCTTAGTTGGCATGTAGCTCTCTTGAGCGGCTAAATCTGCGTCGGCAGCGTGTCGTTTGAGTTGGCGAATCGCGATGGATTCATCGACCAAATTGCGACGACATTCAGTTTCACAGAAAGCAGGACATACTCGACCAATCGACAGGGGCATTGGCAGTGTCTTTTTGATGACCTCTATCGCTTTGCTGTGATCATTTTGAGCAATATGATGCAGGTAAGATTGGATATCGACCCCAGCAGGACACGCTGTTTGGCATGGCGCTTCACAATCGGCGTAATGATCGGTCATGATGCGGTTCAACGCTTCTTGCCGATGAGTCATTAACTGTTTTGACTGGGTGGTAATATTCAGCCCATTAGACACTTCAAGCTCACAAGAACGAGTGACACCAACGCCATCAACTTCAACAACACACAAGTCACACGGTACTTTATCCGCTGTTTTGTTCAAACCACATAAAGATGGGATCTCTAAACCACATGTTTTTGCCGCCTCAAGAACGGTTTGTCCTTGCTCGACGATTCGATATTTCCCATCAATAACGATTTGAATCATACCTAAGTCCTACCTTTACCTTTCGCACACGCGAGTTATCAACAATTAAAATTTAAGTAATACAATATTATTAATATTATTAAATCTATGTCATTACCATACATTATTTGTGGTTTTGTGCGTGTGACCTCAAACAAGTTCCATTGATAATAACCATAAGGTATGAGTGGTCTTATCAGTATCGACGAGAGGATTAGGCGGAAGGTGTTCTGCTGTAGAAGTAAGGAATAAGAAATTAGATTCAAGGTACAAAAAAGCCCCTAATGATTAGGGGCTTTGAACAAATATCATTGAGTCACTTTCGAGCTTATAGCTGCGCTATCAAAGTTATTGCTCAGTTTCTTCGATAAGCTCTTGCACAGGAGATGCCGGTTTGTTTTGAGCAAAACCTCGCAGGCCAACAACATGTACGTGTTCGTGGTCTTTGAAGACCTTACGAACCAGTTTGTAGGTTGTACCTTTCTCTGGGCTAATGTTTTCAGGTGCTGCAATCAGAAGTTGCATACCCAAACGGTCACACAGTTCAAACAGCGTAGAGATCGACTTAGAATCCAAACGTGCTGCTTCATCAAGGAACAACAAACGACATGGAACGATGTCTTTACTGCGAAGTCGACGAGATTCCTCTTCCCAGCTCTGAATAACCATCAATAGGATTGACTGACCCGTACCGATCGCCTCACCCGTAGACAATGCGCCCGATTCAGCTTGTAACCAACCGTCTGAACCACGGTTAACTTCAACACTCAGCTCTAGGTAGTTACGGTAATCCAGTAGCTCTTCACCAAGAACTTGTGGAGAACGTTGACCCATATCGATATGTGGGTTCACACGTTGGAACAGTTTCGCCATCGCTTCAGAGAAGGTAAAGCGCGTTGATTCAAACAAGTCTTTGTGTTGATCTTGTTGGGTCGCTAGCCCTGATAGCAAGATCTCGTGGCTTTCACGGATCTTGACGTTCAGACGTACGCCTTTAACCTGACCAAAGTAAATGTTAGACAAACCTTGGTTCAGCATTCGAATACGGTTCTGCTCGCGCTGAATCGTTTTCTTGATGATGCTTGCTACTGACTCAGAGCTGATTGCCAGGCGATTTTCACGCTGCGTCAATTCTTCTGTTAGTCGAGCTAGCTCCACTTCCATCTCTTCGATTGCTTCAACCGGATCATCCGTATGAATGATGTCTTGGCGAATACGCTCACGAAGATGTTGGTAAACCGCAATGTAGAACAGAACTTTACGCTCTGGATGTGCATTGTCTTCAGATAGACGCAGCGAATCACGCAGGTCGTCATTGTCGGCTACAGCCAGACGCAGCGCACCCAGTGATTTATCCGACATGGAGCGAAGCTCGCCCGCCGTTAGATAAGCCAGTTCACGTTTGTGTAGACGACGTTCAACGTCATTCTCACGAGCTAAGCGAAGTACTGAACACCAGCCTGCTTTTGCTGCAACAACGAAGGTACGAAGCTCTGTGTACTCTTTCTGAACTTTCTTAAGACGCTTAGCCAAGGCTTTCATCTCAAGTTCAGTTGACGTAATGGTACGCTCGTATTCACTCTTACGGCTGCGAGATGTGTGCAAACGCTCTTGAAGCTCGTCACGACGACGTACAGCACGTTCTTCAGCGCCTTCATCAGCATTGACACCAAACTCTTGCAGCTCTTGTTTGAACTCTTGAACCGTTTCTTGCTTCGCTTGATGTGAGCTCTTCAGTGCTGCCAATACTTGGTTGTATTGGTTCATCTGTTCGCGAGCTTGCTTCAAGCCACCACGGCCTTTGGTTCTTGCTTGTTCTGCTTGAACCAACTTCGCTTTCAATTGCTCGCTCAGTTCGCTGCTCTTGTTTAGAAGATCAACAGAATCCGCGTAAGCAAAGTAGTGACGACGTTCGATTAAGTCAGACAGAGCAAACACTTTGCCTTTCAAGCTTTGTAGAGCTTGGTCGGCTTGTTGATATTGCGCTTCTAGTGTCTCGAACTGTTCAGGGTCTGCGTCTAGTGCAGAAACAATCTGCTCTAACGAAGCAAGTGCTTTGCCATGGTTGTTCAAGTACGACTTAGCTTCGCTCAAGCGCTCTAGTTGCGCTTCTAATTCAGCTAGGCGTTCAGCCAATGTTTCGTCTTCTAAAATACGAACCATTGGTGCTAATTTGTCTAGCGCACCCAACGCTTGTTTACTCTGTTGTAGCTGACTACGTTGCTGTTGCTCTTTAGAATTTAATTCAGCCAAAGAACGTACAATCTGGTTACGCTTGTCACGAATAGACACTAGTGCCTGTTCAGGGTCAGCGTTAAATGCAACGTGTAGGTGCTTAGCAACAAAGCTATTGAATGCTTGGTATAGGCGATTCAGCTTTTGTGCATCAAACGCCGCTTTCGCGTGGTTTTCCACAACAACATCACGCTCTTCACGCAATTTCTCTAATCGTTGTTCACGAGCCGCACGGCCAAACAGAGGAATCTCAGGGAAACGAGAGTAACGCATTTGGCGATCGTTCAGCTGAACACACACCGCGCCCTCTAACTCATCAGCATTGAATGAGCTGTCATCAAATGCATCGACATCGCCTTCAAGGATGTAAAGGTCATCTGGACAATCATCAAGATCCACCAGCTTCTCTTTAATACCATCAAGATCAGAGACCACAATCGCATGACGAGCCGGGCCGTACATCGCACTGAAATATGGCGCATCACCAATGGTAATGTCGTCGTAGATCTCAGAAAGCAGCACGCCACCAAGCGTATCCGCTAAACCTTTCAAACGAGGATCGTTAGAGCCACCCGGAGAAGCTAAACGTTCAATCTCTTGCTCAAGTTCAGAACGGCGCGTCGCCAATTGATCTTTCGCGACCGCTTGAGACTTTTCGTCTTCAAGCACTTGCTGCATTTGAGTCATTACTGCTTGGCTATCTTCTAGCTCAGCGTCTGTTTGATCCCTTAGGGCTTCAAGTGCATCGTTCGCCGTGATCCACGCAGGGGCAATAGACTCAAGTTTTTGAATCTCTTGGTCGTGGTTTTGTTGCACACGACGTTGCTCACTCTTCGCTTCACGCAGCTCTTCTTGAGCGTACTCAAGAGACTCGATCTGCATTGCATGGCGTTCACGTTCTTCATCGAAAACCGCTTCGTCAGTCAGTGAGATGTTGTGTTGCTTTTGGTATTCAGTCGCAAGCTCTTTTGCTTGACGCTGCTGCGCCACATCACGAGCCATGTCACGGTGCTGAGCACGCCACTGCTGTTCATTTTCAACAACGTGTTTTGCGTTACGGCCTTTTTCTAAAGCTTGCTTAGCGCTGCTAGACGCTTCTTTACGCTCAACGTCACCGATAATACTTTTAACAAGAGCGAGCGCTTTGTCGAACTGTGCAGAAGCAGCAGAAGACATGTCTAGTTTATGCTTCGTCGACAGTAGCGTTTGAGTGCTTGATTCTTCTTGTGCTTTTAGCTCTGAAACCAGAGTTAGTGCGCTTTCTGCCGTAATAGATTCATCACCAAGCAACTGCTTAGTTTTCTCTAATGCTTGAACCGCTTGCTGGTATTGAAGTGCACGCGTTTGCTGAACATCCAACGCTTGTTGGTAGTCAGCAAGCTGAGTTTTCAGGCTATCCACTTCTTCTTCAGTGATGGTTGCCTGCTCTTCAGCAAGAAGTACTCGCTCTTGAGCTTCTTCAACCACCATAATCTGCTCTTCTAGACGCTCATTCAGCTCTTCTAGATCTTCGCTGTAGCGAGCAATTTTTTCTTGCTGACGAAGTGCAGTTTGAACCAACTGAAGATGATCCGATGCCGCTTGGTAATCTTGCTCTAGTGCCGATTCTTGATCGACAAGTAGTTCTAGTTCTTCTTGAACGCGATTCAACAAATTGTTTTGATCAAGCAAGGTTTCACGAGAACCGAACAGTTCACCACGGAACTTCATGGTTTGATCTAACTTGTTACGACGATCGTTTGCATGACGCATGTAGTCCGCAGCCACGTAGTTCGTAGATTCAGTGATCAAGTGCTTGAACAGGTCACGATCCGACTGAGTCGTCTTGATCGCTTCTAGCGTCATGCGGTTTTCGCGTAGTGCTGATTCCATGTCTTGGAACGCTTTCTTCACACCACCATTTTGCGGTAACAGGTAATCACGCAGAGAACGCGTAATCGCACTTGAGATACCACCGTAAAGTGATGCTTCAATTAGGCGGTAGAACTTAGAACGGTCGCTGCTGTTACGCAGTTTCTTCGGTACCACACCGTATTCAAACATTTGCGAGTGGTAATCAACAATCGAAGAGAAGGCCTTAAAATGCGAGCCTTCGTATTGTGCAACCGCCGCTTTCACATCGTTCAACTGACATACACGCGCATGGCTGTCTGAAACGTTCTGAATCAACACATCCGTTGGTTTCACATGGCTTGGAAGGCCTTGGATAACGAACGGTTTAATGTCGACTTTCTTATCACGACCCGCGACTTGCTGCAGTTTTACTGCAAACAATAGACGCTGATTACGAGAGTTCACAACATCTAGTGCGGCATAACATGCGCCTGGCTGAAGCTTACCGTAAAGGCCTTTATCACGAGATGACTGTGAGCTACCCGCTTCCGTTGTGTTACGGAAATGCAGAAGGCTTTGGTCAGGGATCAGTGCTGTGATGAATGCCGCCATTGTGGTCGACTTACCCGCACCGTTACCGCCAGAAAGCGTTGTAACCAATCCATCAATATCAAAAGTACGCGCAAAGAAGCCGTTCCAGTTGACCATGGTTAATGATTGATACTTACCTCTTTCAATCATGCTTCACCTTCTACTTTTGTTTGTTCGCCAGCATTTGACTCAAGGTCAAAGTCAGCTTGATCGTTAAAAATGTCTTGTTGACCGTTTTCGTCTACGTCTGCATCTACTTCTGATGTGGCTTCCGCTTGTTCTTCATTCAACAAGCTGCCTTGGTTAGGCTCTTGAGTATGCACCACAGCTTCACCATCACGAATAAGACGTAATTGCGCTTCTTTCATATCGTCACCAACACGAACGTCAGCGCCAAAACGGAATACCGCTTCACTGATGCGGAACTTGCCGGTTTCGCCAATTGCAATCAACATGCCGATACGGCGTAAGCGACGTAGAGAAGTACGCACTTTTTCAAACAGCTTTTCTTTGTCTAAATCAGAACCAGATGCACGGTTGGTTGCTAGCTTCATGAGCTTTTTCTCATCCGCTAACGACATCAATTCATCAAACAGTTCTTGGTTGGTGAAGATACCTTCATGAGCAAGACGTTCTGGGCTTAGGTATAAGAAACACAACACCTTGCCAACAAGCATGTCTAGCTCAGACAAAACACTACGACCAATCAGAGACGTAGAACGTGGACGCAGGTAGAAGAAACCTTCCGGTGCTTTTACCAGTTCCGTATTGTAGCGTTGGTAGAAATGCTGAAGCTCAATTTCAAAATCAGACAGTAACGCGTGGTTATCTAGGTCTTCTGTTGAAACATGCTTACCTGAACGCAGCATGCTGTCTAGCGCAGGGAACAGTGGGTTCGCTATCGCTTTTACCAGTTTCTCTGGCATGTAATCATCAGTACTTGTTAATGACATTTGCTTGTACCTTTGCACCGAAATCGTTGATTGCCTGCCAATCTGGCTGAATAGCCTGATAATCAGACTCTGAGTAACCTAAGCGCACGGCTTGGTCGACAACAATTCTGGCTAAATCAAAATGGTGTGTGCGAGGGTGTGCAGCGAGGTAATCGCGTAACACAAGGCCAAGATCAATTGGCGCGCCTTGCTGTTTGTGAGCTTTTAACATCTCTGCAATTCGATCTGAAAGCAGGTCATTTACTTGCTCAAATTCTTCGTACTCTACGTCGATTGGTGCTTGTCCCATCACTTCGTCATCACGAAGCACGAGCGCTTCATCACGAAGATCCGTCAGCTTCTCAGCATCGGCGTAGGTCAATAACCAAGGCGCATCAAAGTAGTCAGTGACTGACTGACGCAAGCGCTGGCTAAAGGCGCGGTTTTTATCCATATCAATCGCGGTACGGATGAACTTGTGAACATGGCGGTCGTAGCCGATCCATAAATCGATGGCTTGTTGGCCCCAACTGGTGATTCGGTCTAGCTTCATCTGCAAGCCGAACAGGGTTTCGCCAACGAACTCGAGTTCATCGTCACCGTAAACAATTTCTTGAATATCGAGGATCTGTGTTTGCAGTTCATCCCCCGCCGCTTGCAAGGTGTCTTGCAATTCTTTTAGTGTGGACGAGGTTTCTGAAAGCAAGGTTTCACAGTTGTTAATCGCCTCTCGCCAATCCTTGTTTAAAAGGTCGGCAATTTGCTGTTTAACGGTTTGCTGCTGCTCATCCATAACACGTTGGTTAAGATCAATCTGATCGAAAATTTCACCAACAGAATACTTGAGCACGCCGTAAACATTCTTTCTCCAATGTCCTGGAGTTCCGCCTTTTTGTGCTGCTTCAATGGCTTTTGCCATCTCGTCCGCAACCATAGAAAGCTGGATAGACAGTTTCAACTTAGAGAACTGACGGTGGCGTAAATAATAATCTGAAATACCAATCGCCAATGGTGATAAGCGATAAATACTCGCACCATCGGTGATTTCGCTGGTAAAGCGGCTAATCAACTTCTGTTTAACTAACTCGTTGATGGCATTGTTGGCACGAAACGCGGACGCTTCGCCAGTATCTTCAAACAGTCGAGTGACGATGGTAAATGCATCG
Source organism: Vibrio sp. 10N.286.48.C11 (assembly GCF_041469805.1). NCBI lineage: Bacteria > Pseudomonadati > Pseudomonadota > Gammaproteobacteria > Vibrionales > Vibrionaceae > Vibrio > Vibrio sp. 10N.286.48.C11. The sequence goes on from NZ_JBFRLK010000005.1 coordinate 44,604, forward strand.
TGCAGTTCACCCTCGCCCAACTCTTCATCGAACCTTTCATTGCTTAGTACTGCGATAGCAATCAAAAATGCTAAGCGCTCTGGTGGCAAGTTTAATGAAAAATCATGCTGCTTGACCCAGCCCACCAACTCATCAATTGGCTGCTCTTCGGCAGTTTGAGTCATTTCACTCATTGTGGTTCCTGTTACTGTTCTTCGTCATATCGAATGTATTAGATATGACGCCTATTTCTTTATGACGCGGGCTTCTTACGATTGCATAGCGCATGTTGTGGCTTCTTTTACCACATTCACCGCTGTTATTGCGCAGGTTTTTGAGCCCAAACGTGAATATAACGGCCTAGTGACAGATATGGCTCTTGGCGACATAGCTGTTTTTCCAGTTCCAATACATCTTCAAATTGGTAATCGCCCATGTACTCCATATTACCTATGTAGTCACTGAAAGAGCGAATGCCTGATTTACCACAGATTTCTAGACCAGCGTCTTCTATCCATTGATAAACCTCTTCCGGCTTCAAGCCTTTTTGTGGTTGCAGCTTAAACCGTTTTCGATGTGGCATCCCATTCAATACATGAGGAATGTTGCCACAAATCACATTTTTCAGGACTAATCCGTGGTGGTTGTAAAACATTATCGAGGCAACACCACCTGGCTTAACTTGTTCAAGCAATAAATCAAGCGCCTCTTTAGGATCGGCTAACCATTCCATTACGGCATGAAACATCACAAAATCGACTTTCTCATCTAGATGTTCTGCGACTTTTTGTACTGGTGAATGAATAAATCGATATTGCTCTAGCAAACCCGTTTCGCTGATACTTTCTTCTGCGAGCTTCAGCATTTCAGAAGAGAGATCACACAGAGAAACGTTATGCCCAAGCGACGCAATTTTTTGCGACATCTGTGCAAGGCCGCCTCCAGCATCAAGCACATGCAGCGGAGAAGCTGATTGCTCAAACTTGCTCAAAGCTTGTTCTAAATCTTCCCATACGATGATCTGACGGATCTCTCCTTTGTCAGAGCCGTAAATATTTTTTGCAAATTTGTGGGCAATATCGTCGAAATTACGGTCTTCAGTCACGGCTACTTGAGTTATTATGTCCTATCGTGCCTGCTATTCTGTCACAGGAATTCCAGGAATAAAGAGGCGATGTCTCTTTTTACTACTAAGTGATGTTTTTTCGGACTATTCGGATATGTTTGAGCTGAAAAAAGTAGTGTCTTCGCTATTGATGCCACTGCCAGCAATGTTAATTCTCGCTTTTCTGGGTTTAGCCCTAGTGATGTTTACTACCAAAAGGAAGACGGGTTGCTTAATCACCCTTTCAGCCCTATGTGGTATTTTCCTAATCGCTTTCCAACCAGTTTCTAGTCAACTTTTAATGCCAATGGAAAGGCAACACACCGCTTTTTTACCTGTCGATGAAACCGTCGATTACGTAATGGTTCTCGGAAGTGGTCACGTCGTAGACGACCATATTCCACCGACATCAGAACTTAGCCGCACCGGCCTGATGCGTTTAAGTGAAGGGATTCGTATTCTACGCCTTTACCCTGGTGCAAAACTCATTTTGTCTGGCTATGGCGCAGGCACTGAAGTCAGTAACGCAAGAATGATGGCTAAAGTTGCATTAGCACTTGGCGTAGCAAAGCCCGACATCATTCTGCTTGAAACCGCAAAAGACACCTGGGAAGAAGCTCGCCAAGCCGCTGCGTTCGTTAAGAATAAAAAAATGGTTCTGGTGACTTCAGCGAGCCATATGACTCGTGCACTCAATGAATTCCATGCAGCTGGTATGAAACCACTGCCTGCACCAACCAACTACCTTGCACAAGAAGGCGTTGTTGAGCCTTGGAATAAGTACATGCCAAAAGCTCTCTACCTTGAGCAGACTGAGCGTTACTGGCACGAAACCATGGGATTAGTTTGGCAAGATTTACGTGATTGGCTTGATACAAGCAATGACATTGTTGAAGAGCCGGTGATTCCAGAAGCTTCCAGCTTAGTTGAAGATGACGGTGAAGTTTCTGCGGCTCAGCCTCAGGAAGCCAATTGAATCTTTAAACTCATACTGAGCAGACTGAGTCGGCAAGTATTTTTAGGTTCTCTGTTCGTTAACAATGAAAGCTAAGCAATAAAAAAGCCGAGACATCAATGGTGTCTCGGCTTTTTACGTTTAAATGTCGTTGTTGATTAATCACTTCCGAAGGAAATCAATCACCAGCGAACATGTAACCTTCACCGTGAACCGTCACAAAAATTTGTGGGTTCTTAGGATCAAACTCCATTTTTGCACGCATACGACGAATCAATACGTCGATAGTACGGTCATTAGGCGCGTCCACTCGGTGGCTAATCATATTCAAAATACGTTCGCGGCTTAATACTTGGTTAGGGTAAGAAGACAATGCCACTAGCAGTTCGTATTCTGCTTTGGTCAATTTCACCGGTTCGCCGTTTTTGCTTAACGCACGACGAGGGATATCAAATGTCCACTCACCAAAACGAACCACAGACTCATCTGATATTTCTTCGACTGCGCCCGCTGCTGTTTTACGAGCAGCAGAAATACGCCAAAGTAGGTTTTTAACTCGAACTAATAACTCGCGAAGTTCGAAGGGTTTAGTAACGTAATCGTCAGCGCCCATTTCAAGGCCAACGATTTTGTCGATGCTATCCGTGCGTCCAGTAACTAAAATAATTCCAATGTCTGATTGACTGCGTAATTCGCGAGTTAGCATCAATCCATCTTCGCCTGGTAAGTTGATGTCCAGCATAATGAGGTCAACGTTGTTTTCTTCTAACACGTTTCTCATTTGAGCGCCGCTTTCTGCTTCGCTCACTGTGTAACCCTCGTTCTGGAAGTATCCAACCAGTTTACTGCGGGTTACCACATCATCTTCTACGACTAATACGTGATAGCTCATCTACACCACTTTTCTTATTTAATAGTTTCAGTGACTATTCTATTCATAACTAGTAACAATTCTAGTGGTACAGAAGATAAAAGCCAGAAACATGGATTTTTTTTGATACAAGACAATCTTAAACCTTGCTATTTATCGTCCATCGCAATTCAATATAGGCATTACTACTAACGAGTAACTTTGCGTTTCGCAAATAACCTTGTTATTCAGCCTTGGTGTGCTTATGCCCAAGTGACTTCAAGATGCATATAAGCAACATCACAAGACTAAGTCAGGATCTAACAAATGAAAGATACGAAAGCGTTCAACGAGCAAAGAGCAGAAATATACTGGTGGCTATCAAGCTTATTTGCCAAAGAGCTCACTCAAGAAGAACTCGATCACTACCACTCTGTTGAAATTCGTTCTTTCCTAACTGGTTTAGGCGAAAATGAGACACTAAAGCCAGCGATTGATAAGTTAGTGGATGCGCTGAACCGCCTACAAACTCGTGAAGATGCTCAGCTAGAACTGTCTGCAGACTTTTGCGATCTTTTCTTAAAGACAGATAAGCACGGCGCTCTTCCTTACGCTTCAATGTATATCGGCGAAACTGGCCTTTTGAATGATAAGCCAGCAAAAGATATGGAAGAGATCATGGCTAAGCACAACTTAGTTGTGAACCAAGATCTAAAAGAGCCAGCAGACCACATTGCTATCGAACTCGATTTCCTTGGTAACTTGATCATTCGTTCAAACGAAACGAATATTGAAGAAGAACTAGAGAATTCATTTGCCGCTCAACAGCAGTTTATCGAACAACAACTGCTGACTTGGTTACCAAAGTTCAACGTGAAATGTCATGACGTTGATGAATTCGGTTTCTACGCCTCCGTCTCATCGTTGCTACTCGCATTCTGTCAATTAGACACTCAATATTTAGCTGGTGAATAGCTTATTGGATGACTCGTTAAATAAATTCAGAAGAATGTGACAATTCACCCGGATTTCCGGGTGAATTTTATTGCGAGTAATTTCTAGTCAGTCTAAAATTGTGACCGCAAACGATAAAATATGAAACATTCACGAAATGCTATGCTTATTATAGTTTTGAGCATTTCGGTGTTAAGACAAGCCGCTCAATAGCGGTTTTTTGTTTTTTAGCACTTTTAGTACCCAAAGAGCCCTACAAATTTAAGCTCTTAGTTAGGTAGCTTAACGGCTACTTTATTCCGTACTTTGGGAAAGTAGCTTCTAATAGGATAAAACCATGGCCACTATAAAAGATGTCGCTCGCTTAGCCGGCGTATCAACAACAACCGTTTCTCACGTAATCAATAAAACTCGCTTTGTTGCAGAAGCAACGCAAGAAAAAGTAAACAAAGCCGTAGATGAACTGAACTATGCACCAAGTGCTGTTGCTCGTAGCTTGAAGTGTAATACAACACGCACCATCGGCATGCTAGTGACTCAATCAACTAATCTATTCTTCTCTGAAGTTATCGATGGTGTTGAGAGCTACTGCTACCGTCAAGGTTACACTTTGATCCTGTGTAATACGGGCGGTATCTATGAGAAGCAACGTGACTACATTCGAATGCTTGCAGAGAAACGTGTAGATGGCATCTTAGTTATGTGTTCTGACCTAACTGAAGAACTAAGAGAGATGTTAGACCGTCACGCTGACATCCCTAAAGTTATTATGGACTGGGGCCCAGAGAGTTCTCAAGCTGATAAGATCATCGATAACTCTGAAGAAGGTGGCTACCTAGCGACCAAATACCTTATTGAACGCGGTCACTCTAAGATTGCATGTTTAAGTGGCCACTTAGACAAAGCAGCATGTGTTGAACGTATTGCCGGTTACAAGCGCGCACTTAACGAAGCTAAAATTTCTGCCGATGACAATATGATCATCGAAGGCAACTTCGAGTGTGATACGGCTGTTCTTGCTGCAGAACAAATCGTTGAGATGGAAGATCGTCCAACGGCGGTATTCTGCTTTAACGACACAATGGCACTCGGCTTAATGAGCCGACTGCAAGAAAAAGGCATCCGCATTCCTGAAGATATCTCAGTGATCGGTTACGACAACATCGAACTCGCTGAATACTTCTCTCCGCCGTTAACGACAGTTCACCAACCAAAACGTCGTGTTGGTAAGAATGCATTCGAAATTCTATTGGAGCGCATCAAAGACAAAGACCACGAAAAACGCGTCTTCGAAATGCACCCTGAAATTGTTGAACGAAGTACAGTTAAGACGTTAAATTAATTGATAATTCGAGTTTAATTTCATCAAGCGCACCTTTAGGTGCGCTTTTTTTATCAGCAACTATAATGAACCCAGATGCACAACGGAAAGATCATTAATTGAAGCAGTATCACATTTTGAAATATCAAGTGTGAGCTTCATCCAACAAAAACTTTATTCTATTCAATCAGTCACGCACAGGGCAAACCACTCGAAAGAGTGAGACGCAAAGCTTCCGGCCTAAACCACTCGTTGGTATGGTAGCGGGGTTACCGATGGCAAAATGCAGTAACTACTAATAATTTAGTAATTTACGGCTTATTGACAATTTAATTGCAACATTTTGCTAATCTCTCGGACCTGCTTATTTGGTGGCGTAGTTCAAATACACCGAGATAAATAACATGGATAAACCGATACTAAAGGACTCGATGAAGTTATTTGAGTCCCTAGGAAAAATAAAATCACGCTCAATGTTTGGTGGCTTCGGTCTTTTTGCTGATGACACTATGTTTGCTCTGGTTGTAAATGACCAGTTGCACATACGCGCAGACAAAGGCACAACGAAACAATTCGAACAACAAGGGTTTCAACCGTACGTCTACAAAAAACGTGGTTTCCCTGTCGTTACTAAATATTTCGCTTTACCTGAAGGCCTGTGGCAAGACCAAGAGAAAATCTTGCAGCTTGCAACGACGTCTCTGGGTTTTGCTAAAGAAGAAAAAGCTGAGCAGTCTTCTGCTAAGCCGACCCGACTCAAAGATCTGCCTAATCTTCGACTCGCTACCGAGCGTATGTTGAAAAAGGCAGGGATCGATTCTGTCGAACGTTTATATGAATCTGGCTCTGTAAACGCATTTAACGCCATCAAAGAATCGCATGCGTCTTCCGTCAGTATTGAACTACTTTGGGCGCTAGAAGGCGCGATCAATGGTACACATTGGTCTGTTATACCGCAGCAACGTCGCGAAGAGCTTATCAATCGCGTCAATTAACATTGTCAGTGCAATCTATATACATAACTAAGCCGCATTTACTGCGGCTTTTTTTATGTCGACAAAACTAGTCTTATGTATAGCTGAACCACTGAGTTCAAAAAGATGGACGGTAATAGTATTTGTAATCCACTTTAACCATCGGAATGAAGTTAATTTCTCCAGAGGAATCCATTATTTCTTTTACTTTGATGGTACCGTTTTTGATTTCAAACGAGCGTACATCTACTTTTTCAGAGGCTTGCGGTAAGATTTTGCTCAATTCATATGAGCGCTTACTGTTTATATCCATCCAGATTTTTTTTCCAGATTCGTAAGCCTGTGATTGGCTCGCCACTACATCGCCTTTAAATACTTTAGACTCAACAGCCGCACGGTGATAGACGCCCGATCCCATGGCTTGGAAAGAGAATAGGCCCGTTGTAGCAATAACCGTAATCATTGATAATAATTTCATAGCTAGCTCCTTAGTTGTCTGCCTGAATAATTATCTAAAACAATCTTCATGCCACGATTGTTACGTATATAGAACGAGCCAAGACCAAAACTCTTTCAAATTTTTGTTACTTTTTACGTGGTACAAATTATCGCTAATAAAATAATGCATACAAAACAAGTCCCTAGCAGAGAGTCACAACCTTCTAATCAACGAATCTTTTTCCACCTCTATTCCGCCAATACTTGTCGCTAACATAAGACTAAGCAATTAGGCTAGCTTTTTGCCCCCGATCCATCGTCTAGAACAAATAGTTTTTTATTAACTGGTGAAAGTTAATCTATGCTTTGCCTGTCTATCTATACTATCGGTATGCATTGAAAATTTAGAGGAAGTATCAATGAGTAAGAAAATGATATTGGGTATTGTGTTGGTCGTAACCATCGTCTTGTTAGGCATCAATTTCGGCCAGTACTTAACGCTTGAAAATGCTAAGGCCCAACAAGCTGTGTTAAATGACTACATTGACAGCAACTTTATTGCGGCTGCCGCTATCTATTTTGTCGCGTATGTCATGATTACGGCTTTCTCCATTCCTGGTGCCGCTGTTGTAACCTTATTAGGGGCCGCGCTATTCGGCTTCTGGAACAGCTTGCTACTGGTATCTTTCGCAAGTGCGATCGGTGCGACCTTAGCTTTCTTAAGTAGCCGTTACCTGTTGCGTGACTGGATTCAAACCAAGTTTGGTGACAAATTGGCGACGATTAACAAGGGGGTTGAAAAAGACGGCGCATTTTACCTGTTTTCTCTGCGTCTGATTCCTGTATTCCCATTTTTCCTTATCAACCTATTGATGGGTCTAACACCGATGTCAGTGAGTCGTTACTACATTACGAGTCAAGTCGGGATGTTACCGGGGACGGCGGTTTTCTTGAATGCTGGTACTCAGCTCGCAGAAATTGATTCACTTTCGGGCATCGTCTCCCCTTCAGTACTATTGTCATTTGCATTATTGGGGATATTCCCAATAGTGGCTAAATGGTTGATGGGTAAGTTTCGCTCAGCACCCGTAGCTGAATAATGTATATAGCAGAATAGTTTATAATATCTAAACAACACAGATAGCCGAATAAGGTTCTATTTCAATGAAAATCTTCAGTGCATCGAATCCGACAGAAGCTCATATCATCTGTGGATTGTTAGAAAGCGAGAATATTGCCTGTGAAGTCCGTGGTGAGGGGTTGTTCGGATTAAAGGGTGAAATCCCATTCACTGAAGAAACTGACCCTTACGTATGGTTATATGAGCCAGAATTGGCCAGTAAAGCTCGCATGCTCGTCAATGACTACCAAAAGCAGCAAGATTCGATCATCTATGAAGAGTGGCGTTGTGGTGAGTGTCATGAAGTCAACGAAGCGCAATTCGGCTCTTGCTGGCAGTGCGGTGCTGCCTCACCTGAATAGCAGGGTTTCAGTGACCTGATAGAACGATTCGGTCAGATACCTCCTCCAATTAAAAACGGGAAGCTAAAGTTAGCTTCCCGTTTTTATTTCAATTCGATTAACTCATCATCTTTGATTTCACGCCTAGAAAATCACTGAATTTGTTTTTGAATAAACGCAATCGAACGCTGATTAAACTCTTCAGGGTTTTCCACGTTACACACGTGTCCACAATTCGGGATTTCTACTAGCTCACTCGATTCATGCGCTGCAACCATTTCTTTTACAGGCTTAATAAACATGTAGTCACGTTCACCCATCAAATAAAGAGTCGGTATTGGTAGCTCTCTATCTTTAAAATATTTCATCAAGGGGTTTACATCAGCCGTTAAGATAAACCAGCGTTTAAATTCTTTCTGGCACAGTTTTTTGGCTTCGCGGATAAAAAGGTGACGAGACTCTTTTTGGCTTTTTTGTGGCATCACAACATAAGCAAAAAGGCTGTATAACCACATGTAAGGAATGATGTGCTTGCTGAGGTTACCCAACTTGATTAACACTTGAGAGCGAGTGTTTAGCTTGGTGACAGCGCCACCCAGTACCATTGAACGTACACGGCCAGCCGCCAGTTCGGCAACGTTACGCACAATAATCGTGCCCAAAGACATGCCAACGAAATGTGCAGAACGGATCTTAAGATGGTCTAACACTTTAAGAATATCAAGCGTCACCGATTTGAACGTATAACGATTCGAAATCAGCCCTTTAAGTATATTGTCTGATTTACCGTGCCCTCTCAGATCAATGAGAAGTAAGTTGAAATGCTGTTTATACGCTTTGATCTGCTTGAACCAGATGGAGGAACTGCCTCCTGCGCCATGCACAAATACAACCCACTCATCGCTCGTAGGGTGAGTAAATGTTTTATGAAATAGTAAACTCTCAGACATACCTATCGCTTTAATTATTGGAATGGAGCTATGCCTCATCACGAGGCGATGACTAAGGATACCACGCTATTAAGAACTTTAAGTGATAATAGTGTCAAACCTATCATTAGTCATGTGAATACCTACCTCACCTTTTCTACCTGACAAAAATGAGTTTGCAAGCTTTGTCTTCGTAAACGTGATGTGCTCTGACCAGGAAACAAAAAGGCACTCAACAATTAGAGCGCCTTCATTTATTACGAGCTGTTGTTGCCCGCCCGCTAATTTTAAAGCTAAGTCAACAAGTTAAAATGCTGAATGATACATAGCTAGGTATTCTTTAGCCGCATCTTCCCAACTAAAATCTTGCTGCATCGCATAAAGCTGAGCACGCTTAATTTCAGATGGGTTTTGTGCATAAAGCAGTAATGAACGATGTAACACAGCCAATAACGCCTGCGGTGTTGGCTCTTCAAAAGCAAACCCAGTCGCGACTTCAGGATCTTCATCGTAATCATTCACGCTGTCTTTTAAACCTCCCACAGAACGAACAATCGGCAAAGTACCGTAAGCCATGCTGTAGATTTGGTTTAAGCCACACGGTTCAAATTCCGAAGGCATCAAGAAGAAATCAGAGCCTGCTTCAACCAAGTGCGCAAGTTCATTATTGTACGCTTCTACGAACGAGAACTTATCTGAGTGAAGCGCTGATAGCTCTTTCAATTGACTCGCCAAAACCGGATCGCCAGTACCGACAATCACGATCTGAAGATCATTTTTCAAAAACTGTTCGATGATAGGCAGTAAGTAATGAACACCTTTTTGATTCGTCAAGCGACAAACCATGCCATAAACCGCGCAATCGGCAACGGGTAAACCTACATCTTGTTGCAGTTTTTGCTTACAAGCTGATTTTCCGCGAGCCATGCTGTGCTTGGTCGCTTTGTATTTACGAGGAAGGAAAGCATCAGTTTCCGGATTCCAAGCCCCATAATCACACCCATTCAAAATGCCGAACAGATCAGCAGATCTGTGTTGGAATTCTGCAGCCATACCGTGGCTACCTAATTCCGTTTTCAACTCTTCTGCATAGGTAGGACTTACTGCGTTCACTTTATCCGCACACATCACTCCAGCTCTTAGCATAGTGACATGAGTGTCACTCACTGAAGCTTCAGACGCATGGTAACTGTGCATCTCTGGCAGGAATTGAAGTTCATCGTAGGCGAACACACCTTTGAAAACCGCATTGTGAATCGAAATAACACTGCGCGTATTTTCAAAGAAATCGTGTTGTTGATAACGCGATTTAAGCAAGAAAGGAACGAAACCAGTATGCCAGTCATTTGCATGAATGATATCCGGTTGGAAACCAAGCTTAGGAAGCATATCAAGACAGGCTGCACTAAAGAACGAGAAGCGCTCTCCGTTATCAGCATAAGCTTGATTGTTTTCTGCGTACATTTCCGGGCGGTCGAAATACTTGGCACATTCAATACCAAAAACTGGAACGCCTTCTACGCTCAGTTTTTTAACTTGATAAGCCGTATGAGGCCAATGATCGAGTTCAGTCGATAAAATAACTTCTGCTGAATCAATGTTTGGAATGTTTCTATATGCGGGGATAGTCACTCGAACGTCCTGTTCGAGTGTTTGCAACGCTTTCGGCAGTGCCTTGGCTACATCAGCCAAGCCACCACTTTTAATCAAGCCTTCAACTTCAGACGCTACAAAAAGTACCGAGAGAGTCTTAGTAACCAACTCGTGCTCCTTTAGAAATCACTACGACACCATCGTCAGATACGTGGTAATGCTTTTTGTCTTCTGTCAGATTTACACCAATCTGTGTACCCGGTGCGATATCTGCGTCTTTATCAATGATAACGCGGCGCAAGATACAACCCTCACCCACTTTTACATCACCGAGTAAGATGCTTTCGCTAATATCACACGCTGATGCGATATTGCTGCGGAAGCCCAGTACACTCTTTTCAATACGCGAACCACGTACATAACTACCGCTACACACAAGGCTATCAATGATCTGAATTCGACCATTTGCCGAATCAGTAAACGTAGCTGGTGGTAGTGGCGGGTAATAAGTGTGTAGAGGCCATTTACGGTTGTATAGCGAGAATGGCGCATCTTTCTTAAGAAGGTCCATGTGCGCTTGCCAGTACGCGTCAATCGTACCTACATCGCGCCAGTAAACTTCTTCTTTCTCACCAGTAATACGGTTGGTGCTGAAATCATAAACAAACACATCACCACGTGGGAACATGTTTGGAATAATGTCTTTGCCGAAATCGTGTGTCGAACCTTCTCTATCAGCATCTTCCGTTAGTTCGGCAAAAAGCTCTTTCGCTTCGAACACGTAGTTGCCCATTGAAACGAGCGCTGATTCTGGATCGCCCGGGATCGACTTCGGATTTGCAGGTTTCTCTTCAAAGCCAATCATACGGCCGTCAGCATCAACCTCAATAACACCGAATTCTGATGCTTCAGCAAGCGGCATGCGCAATGCTGATACTGTTAGAGCCGCTTTCTTCTCTTTATGGAAATCAAGCATCTGTTTGATGTCCATCTTATAGATATGGTCTGAACCAAAAATACATACTTGATCAGGTTCTTCCAACTCCATAAAGCCCATGTTTTGGTAGATAGCATCTGCTGTGCCTTCATACCAACGCTTTCCTTTACGCATTTGCGCAGGAATTGGGTCGATAAAACGGTCTGTTATGCCACTGATATTCCAGCCTTTTTTCATATGGTGGAACAGTGACTGTGACTTAAATTGTGTTAATACGTAGATCTTCATTAGATCAGCATTAACGAAGTTGTTCAAAGCGAAATCAATTAAGCGGTAACTACCACCGAAAGGAACCGAGGGTTTGCTGCGAGATTCAGTTAAAGGTCTTAAGCGAGAGCCTTCACCACCAGCAAGAATCATTCCCAATACACCAGCCATTTTATTCTCCATATATCTATAGCTTGTCGATGTTAGTACTCGTAGAGGTATCTTCCTCTGGGGGATGAGCACCAACACTTATTTCGGTATTTAGCGAATATCCATTCACATACAGTGACAATATCCTAAGCCAAACGTTGTTATGTGTGCACTATTCTTTGCACTTGGTTTTATATACGTTATCGACTTTTCGGCCGAATTCAATTTTTAATACGCCATTCTGTGGTACGTAAGCTGATTGCTTTCCTAAGACTTAAAGCAGCTCACACTACACCGTCCAGACGAAACATTACATTAACACCCGACACACATCAGGTATACAACTAAACGCTGATCTGTGAGTTACAATATTTTAATTAAGTTACATTTTCGTTAAAGTTGCATAAGAAGATATGATTAATTACCGCCATTAATTTCTCGGTGTGAATTTAATAAATTCCGGCCGACGAAATACTAAGTCAACAAGTTGCATAGTTAGTCATATTGAGATCAAAAAAAAAGCAGCCATTAGGCTGCTTTTTCATCAATAACGTTCAGTTACTTCTCTTTAGGCTTTTTACGCTTATCCGTAACTTCCCACTTACCGTCGATGTACAACGCAGTCCAACCGGACGGTTTTCCATCTACTTCAGTACGAACGTAGTTTTCTTTAGTCTTACGACTAAAACGAACCACTGTCGGCTTACCATCAGGGTCAGCAACTGGCGCTGATGCTAGGTATTGGAACTTAGGTGAGATACGGTCTTTAAAACGAACCAACTCTTCCACTAATGGTGCACGTGTTTCACGTGATTTAGGGAAGTTGCTCGCAGCCATAAATAGACCAGAAGCACCATCACGAAGAACAAAGTACGCGTCTGAATTTTCACATGGAAGTTCAGGGAAATGTACCGGGTCTTCTTTCGGTGGCGCAACTTCGCCATTTTTCAGAATCTTACGAGTGTTCTTACAATCGTCATTGGTACAATCCATGTATTTACCAAAACGACCGTTTTTCAGAACCATGTCAGAGCCACATTTGTCACACTCAACAAGTGGACCATCGTAGCCTTTCACTTTAAATTCGCCGTGCTCAACCACATAACCTTCACAGTTCGGGTTGTTACCACACACGTGCATCTTACGCTTATCATCGATTAGATAAGCATCCATTGCCGTTTCACAAATAGGACAACGCTTTTTAGCTCGAAGTGCCGCTGTTTCAACGTCTTCTTCAAGCACGTTGATGATGCCTTCTTCATCACCAAGGTTGATTGTTGTCTTACAACGCTCTTTTGGTGGAAGTGCATAGCCAGAACAACCAAGGAATACGCCTGTCGAAGCAGTACGAATACCCATTTTACGGCTACAAGTCGGACACTCAATATCGGTTTCCACGATATGATTTGGCTTCATGCCACCAGCGTCTTCGTCTAAGTCTGCTTTTTCCAAATCGCCAGTAAAGTCTTCGAAGAAGTTATCTAGCACGCCTTTCCAGCTTGCTTCGCCTTCTGCGATTTGGTCCAACTTCTGCTCCATACGAGCAGTGAAGTCGTAGTTCATTAGGTCATTGAAGCTGCCATCTAGACGGTCAGTAACAATTTCACCCATCTTCTCAGCATAGAAACGACGCTGTTCAACTTTTACATAACCGCGATCTTGAATCGTTGAGATGATTGATGCGTATGTTGAAGGACGACCAATACCACGCTTCTCAAGCTCTTTAACTAGCGCCGCTTCAGTGAAACGAGCCGGTGGCTTAGTGAAGTGCTGTTTAGGGTCTAGCGCAATCAGATCAAGCTTATCGCCGATCTGTACTGCTGGAAGGATCGTATCTTCGTTCTTGCCCATTGGACGCTGAACACGAGTCCAACCATCAAATTTAAGGATACGACCTTTCGCTTTCAACGTGTACTCATCTGCTTTAACGCTTACTGTCGTTGAATCGTATTGAGCTGGCGTCATTTGACACGCTACGAATTGATTCCAAATTAGCGAGTAAAGCTTGTGTGCGTCTGCGTCTACGCCGTTTAGATCTTCCGACTTAACATCTACACTTGAAGGACGAATCGCTTCGTGGGCCTCTTGAGCGCCCTCTTTGCTGCCGTATGCAAGAGCTTTAGGTGGAAGGTATTGCGCGCCGTACTCAGAACCAATGTATTCACGAGCGGCTTCTACAGCTTCTGAACTCAAGTTGGTTGAATCAGTACGCATATAAGTGATGTAACCCGCTTCATACAGGCGTTGAGCCAGCATCATGGTTTTCTTTACGCCATAACCAAGACGCGTACTCGCCGCTTGTTGCAGCGTCGACGTGATGTAAGGTGCAGACGGCTTACTCTTTGTTGGGCGGTCTTCACGTTTACATACTTCGTATTGCGCTTTTTCTAAAACGCTAACAGCAGCTTGTGTTTGCGCTTCATTTTCAGGTTTAAACGCAACACCGTCTTTCTGTGCAACTTGCAGTCTAAAGTCGGTTTTCTCTGCTGTTTTAGTATCAGCATGCACATCCCAGAACTCTTCAGGGATAAAGGCGTTGATCTCGCGCTCACGCTCTACCAGTAGTTTTACCGCTACTGATTGAACACGGCCAGCGGACAGGCCTCGTGCTACTTTTTTCCAAAGCAGAGGTGACACCATAAAGCCAACAACACGGTCCATAAAACGTCGTGCTTGTTGTGCGTTTACGCCATCAATATTTAGCTCACCTGGAGTTTCGAAAGCTTGTTGAATAGCATTCTTGGTGATTTCGTTAAAAACCACTCGCTTGTATCGCGTTTCATCGCCACCGATGATCTCACGAAGGTGCCATGCGATAGCTTCTCCTTCGCGGTCCAAATCGGTTGCGAGATAAACATGGTCTGCGTTCTCAGCCAGTTTTTGCAATTCAGCGACGACTTTCTCTTTACCAGGTAGGATTTGGTAGTTCGCTTCCCACTCTTTATACGGGTTGATACCCATCTTTTTGATAAGAGCTTTGCGATCTTTTTCTTTCTTGATACGAGCTTTGTCTTCTGGGCTCATACCCTTGGTTGAAACTGCAGCAGCCTTTTGACCAGTACTTTGACCTGCCGTTGGTAAATCACGTACGTGACCTACACTCGACTTAACGACAAAGTCTTTGCCAAGATATTTATTGATAGTTTTAGCCTTGGCTGGCGACTCCACTATAACGAGCGATTTACCCATATTGACTCTAACGTCCTTAATCACGATGCTTCAGCACCAACAATTTAGCTTGTGGGCTTTTACGCATGATATTCTAAATTCATTGCTTCTTTTTTTACTATTGTGCGAGATTACTAGAAGATCAACCGCTTTTTTCAAAATTGGATCTGATCGCTCGACAATTCGACGACTCATAGATAAAAGGGTCACAATATAAAGAAGCTATAAAGTACTCACTAAGAATACTTGCAAGAGCCTATTCATCAGGCATTACGTCTAAACGGGCTCATACTAAGCTTGTCCGCGAATCTAACGCGAGCCCCATTCAATTATTTTTGCCGTAAATCACAAAATAAATTGTGGATGTTTGAAAAGACTCTCTTAATCGGTTGTGAAATCATTGAATTTCTAGTTCGACACCATAAACTCAACGTTATATTCAGTTATCAGAGATAAACTCATGACAAAGAAAGTAATAGCAGAATTTGATTTACTGCTTATCGCAAACCAAATTATCCAATCACATGATGACTACATTGAAGGCATGCGCGCAAACAGCGTAGTAGAAAAAGACGATGTACTCGTCTTCAAAGGTGAATACTTCTTAGACAGCAATGGAATGCCGACCGAGAATACAACCGCGGTATTTAACATGTTTAAATACTTAGCGCACCACCTTTCGAAAGAATTTACAATTCAGCAATAATTAAAAAGCTTGCCACTTAGGCAAGCTTTTTTGTTCCTAAACCTTTACATACTAAGCATTTTTATAGACTTAGCATTTTCAGCTTGTCGAAGTAATCAGGGAATGTCTTTGACGTACAACCTGGATCATTAATCGTCACAGGCGTATCGCTCAAGGCAACCAGCGAGAAACACATCGCCATACGGTGATCATCGTAAGTATCAATCGCCGCATGAGTCAGTTCAGCCACAGGGTTAACAATAATGTAATCTTCACCCTCTTCCACTTCAGCGCCGACTTTGCGTAGCTCTGTTGCCATTGCAGCCAAGCGATCTGTCTCTTTCACACGCCAGTTGTAGACATTACGGATTGCCGTTGTGCCTTTCGCAAACAATGCGGTTGTCGCGATAGTCATCGCAGCATCTGGGATATGGTTATAGTCCATATCAATGCCTTTCAGCTCGCCACAACGAGAAATAACGTAGTCGTCACCCCATTCGATTTCCGCACCCATTTTCTCAAGCGCATCAGCGAATTGGATATCACCTTGGATACTGTTTTTACCAATACCAGTGACCTTAATCTCACCACCTTTGATAGCAGCGGCTGCAAGGAAATATGACGCAGATGATGCATCACCTTCAACCAAGAAATCACCCGGTGCCGAGTAAGATTGCCCGGTAGGAATCACAAACTCTTGGTAATCATTATTGATCACGTCCACACCAAATTGCTTCATGATGTGCAGCGTAATATCGATGTAAGGTTTAGAAACCAATTCACCGTCAATTTTAATGGTCACTTCACCTTCAGCTAAGGGCGCAGCCATCAAAAATGCCGTCAAGAATTGACTAGAGATAGAACCGTCGATAGAAACTGTACCGCTCTTCAGACCAGTACCTGTGATCTTCAATGGCGGGTAGTTTTCATTTTCTAAGTATTCAACGTCGGCACCGGCTTCTCGCAGTGCTGTTACTAAGTGGCCAATTGGGCGCTCTTTCATACGAGGCTCACCAGTAAGAACGTATTCACCGCGACCTAAACATAGTGCAGCCGCCAACGGACGCATCGCCGTACCCGCATTACCTAAGAAAAGCTCTAGGGCTTTGTCACTTGAAAATGCACCACCAACACCTGTCACTTCACAAACGGTTTTGTCTGCAGACAACTGATAATCAACACCTAACTGAGTTAATGCATTCAACATATGACGAATATCATCACTGTCTAGCAAGTTTGTTAGGCGAGTGGTTCCCGTAGAAAGTGCAGCCAAAAGAAGTGCACGGTTGGAAACGCTTTTTGAACCAGGTAGGTTAACTTCCCCGTTCACTTTTTGAATTGGTTGTAACGTAAGGCTTTCCATTAAATCTTATAGTCCTTGTACCACCCGAAGTCACTGGCGCGTATTTATTTTCGGGTGATGAATAATTCTTCGTACTTGCAGACTAACGAACTTTTCCAACGAACTCCAGAGCTAATCCAGCCCAAACCGGTGATTAATTAGCCAATCAATCGTATTTATATACTAGTACACGAGATCAACTCGAACACCATCTGAAAAATAGAGAATTCGTACATCATCGCCTCGGTTGAACAGCATCGAGTTATCGACATCTTGGATAATGTTGACCAACTTGTCGTCTTTGGTTTTGACCAATAACTCGACCAGTTTGTACTCTACTTTATATTGTGTGTTACCTCGGTTACGAGCAATACCCGCACCTGCTACTGCACCTACAGCTGTCGCCACTTCTTTACCAGTGCCGCCGCCAAACTGGTTACCAATCAAGCCACCAATCGCCGCACCTAACAAGGTTTCCCAACCATTCGCTTTCGACTCAACGATCTCTTGCTGAGTGATGTATCTGACCGTATCAATCTCACCATAAACCACCTCGTTTACTGGTCGAGCTTGGTTTCTGTTGTAAGCTGCATTTGCCAACATGGGCAAAACAAGTAAAATCCAAAGCAACTTCTTCATGGTAAAACTCCTAAAGACCTCTTGGTCAGTGATTAATCTGTAATGCGGTACTTATGACTATATACCTAACCGAACTTGATACTACTAGTATAGAGTTTCCTTCGCCTTTCGACGCGCTTGATGACCCCAACGGTCTGCTCGCCTTCGGTGGTGATTTATCACCAATGCGAATTTTAAACGCTTATAGCCAAGGTATATTTCCATGGTATGGCCCAGGTGAGCCTATACTTTGGTGGAGCCCTGCACCGCGAGCGGTATTTAATCCTAAGACATTCGAACCGTCAAAAAGTCTTAAAAAGTTTCAAAGAAAGCACAATTACCGAGTCAGCATCAACCAAGCGACGGACAGAGTAATTGGTTATTGCTCTTCACTAAAACCCGAAGAAGAAACCTGGCTAAACAGCGACATGCAGTCAGCCTACCGCAAACTCGCTTCATTAGGTTTCTGCCACTCGGTTGAGGTTTGGCAAGATGATGAACTGATCGGTGGACTTTACGGCTTACAAAGAGGCCAAGTCTTTTGCGGTGAATCGATGTTCAGCCTAAAGACCAATGCCTCTAAAATTGCGCTGTGGTACTTTTGTAAACACTTTACCCGATTCGGCGGACAACTGATTGATTGCCAAGTCATGAACCCTCACTTGGAATCCTTGGGCGCTATCGAGGTTGATAGGGATGAATTCCTAGGCTCTCTGCAATTACTCAAAGAGTTCTCCGTTGACGATGCATGCTTTAAAACCCAATGGCTAAAGGAAATGCCTTAATGAATCCAGATTTACAACAAATCAGAATTGGATTAACAGACAATCACGCTTGCAGCTACTTACCTCACTTCGAAGAGAGAGTGGCGGTCACGCTTGACGAACACATGCACACCTCAGATAACTATGAAGTTCTGCTTGCGAATGGATTTCGCCGCAGTGGTTCAACCATTTATAAGCCACATTGCGATAATTGCTCAGCATGCCAAGCGATTCGGCTTTCAATTCCTGAGGTTAAGCTTTCCAAAAGCCAACGACGGATCCTTAACAAAGGAAAATCACTACGTTGGGAACTGAAAGATGAGATGGATGACAACTGGTTTGACTTATACAGTCGCTATATCACCGCTCGTCACCGTTCGGGAACCATGTACCCACCCAAGAAAGAAGAGTTTCTACAATTCTCTAAAAATGAGTGGCTTACTACAAAGTTCATGCACATCTATGATGAGAACAAGTTGGTTGGTATCGCCGTAACCGATATCATGGCTCACTGTACGAGCGCGTTTTATACCTTCTTCGATCCTGATATAGACATTTCGATGGGAACACTTGGCGTTCTATTTCAGATCCAACATGCCCAGAAAGAACAAAAACAATGGTTATATTTGGGTTATCAAATCGATGAATGCCCTGCGATGAACTATAAAGTACGATTTCAACGTCATCAAAGGCTAGTAAATCAGCGGTGGCAAGGGTAGAATACGCGACAACTTTACATATTTTGATTTTAACGGCACAATCAAGCCGTTGAAAACCGCCAAATTTCGAAAGAGGATTAGATGGCTAAAGAAGACGTAATCGAGATGCAAGGCACTGTCCTTGATACTCTACCAAACACAATGTTCCGTGTTGAGCTTGAAAACGGTCACGTAGTGACAGCACACATCTCTGGTAAAATGCGTAAGAACTACATCCGTATTCTTACTGGTGATAAAGTAACTGTTGAGATGACTCCATACGACCTTTCTAAAGGCCGCATCGTCTTCCGTGCTCGTTAATTTTTAATTAGCGAATACAATAAGAAGCGGAGCTTAAGGCTCCGTTTTTTATTGCCTGAGCTTTTTACTACACAATCTCGCATCTCGCATCTCGCATCTCGCATCTCGCATCTCGCATCTCGCATCTCGCATCTCGCATCTCGCAAGCATAAAAAAACGCACAACCTAAGTCATGCGTTTTATATTTAAGCCTTTGATTTATCAATCACTTCGTTAGTGCATGACCTCTTCTTTAGCACCAACATAGATGAAATCCAATTCGTCTTTTTTCAGGGATACTTTAACCGTACCGCCATCAACCAAGCTACCGAACAGTAACTCGTTAGCAAGTGGTTTCTTAAGCTTCTCTTGAATCACACGTCCCATTGGACGAGCACCCATGGTCTTGTCATAGCCTTTATCAGCTAACCAGTGACGAGCATCCTCAGAAACCTCTAAAGACACGCCACGAGCGTCCAGTTGAACCTGAAGCTCGACAATGAACTTATCAACTACTTGGCTAATCACACTTGGGTCAAGGCTGTTGAACCAAATGATATTATCAAGACGGTTACGGAACTCAGGAGTAAATACCTTCTTGATTTCGCCCATCGCATCTGGCGCATGATCTTGTTGGATCAGGCCGATCGATTTCTTCTCGGTTTCAGCCACACCTGCGTTGGTCGTCATCACTAGAATCACATTGCGGAAGTCCGCTTTGCGACCATTGTTGTCAGTTAGCGTGCCGTTATCCATTACCTGCAGTAGCAAGTTAAAGATATCTGGGTGAGCTTTCTCGATTTCATCCAGTAACACAACAGAGTGCGGGTTCTTGATTACGGCATCCGTTAGCAAACCACCTTGGTCGTAACCAACATAACCAGGAGGCGCACCAATCAAGCGGCTCACTGAGTGTCGCTCACCGTACTCAGACATATCAAAGCGCAGAAGCTCAATACCCATCAACTTAGACAGCTGAACAGTCACCTCTGTTTTACCGACACCAGTAGGACCAGCAAACAAGAATGAACCAACAGGTTTATTGTCTGCACCCAATCCAGCACGGGTCAGCTTAATCGCTTCACTCAATACATCGATTGCAGGGTCTTGTCCGAATACCAACATTTTCATGCGCTCATCCAGTTTCTGGAGTGTATCTTTGTCTGAAGACGATACTGACTTTTCAGGAATACGCGCCATTTTCGCAACCATTGACTCAATATCAGCCACGCTTACCGTTTTCTTACGACGGCTTGCAGGTGCCAAACGACTACGAGCGCCCGCTTCATCGATTACGTCAATGGCCTTATCAGGAAGGTGGCGTTCATTAATGTATTTAGCTGACAGTTCCACAGCGGCACGCAACGCTTTGTTGGTGTAGCGCACTTCGTGGTGAGCTTCGTATTTTGGCTTCAAGCCAATCAGGATCTTGGTCGTATCGTCTAGCGATGGTTCAATAATATCTATTTTCTGGAAGCGACGAGCTAAAGCACGCTCCTTCTCAAAAATACTGCTGTACTCTTGGTACGTTGTTGAACCGATGCAACGTAATTTGCCACTGCTTAGTAGTGGTTTAATTAAGTTTGCCGCATCAACCTGACCACCCGATGCAGCCCCGGCACCGATAATGGTGTGGATCTCATCGATGAACAGAATCGCGTCTTCTTCTTTCTCCAGTTGCTTAAGAATCGCTTTAAAACGTTTCTCAAAGTCACCACGATATTTGGTTCCGGCTAACAGTGAACCGATATCTAGAGAATAAATTACGCTGCTCTGAATGATTTCAGGCACTTGTCCTTCAACGATGCGCCATGCAAGACCTTCCGCGATGGCAGTTTTACCTACCCCCGCTTCACCCACTAACAGAGGGTTGTTCTTACGACGACGACACAGAACTTGGATAGTACGCTCTAGCTCTTTGTCACGACCGATTAATGGGTCAATATTACCTTGCTTCGCTACTTCGTTAAGGTTGGTCGCGAAATTTTCTAAACGGTCTTCAGAATTAGCTTCTTCAGCATTTTCTGCACCACCAAATGAATCAGATGATGAAGGGCTGTCGCCTTCGTTGCTCGCTTTGGTAATACCGTGTGAGATGAAGTTAACAATATCTAAGCGACTAATGTCGTTTTTCTTAAGAAGATATGCCGCGTGAGATTCTTGCTCACTAAAAATAGCCACAAGTACATTAGCACCTGTTACTTCGCTGCGACCTGAAGATTGAACATGAAAAACAGCGCGTTGAAGTACTCGTTGAAAGCTCAACGTAGGCTGAGTTTCGCGAGTTTCGTCGCTTTCAGGGATAAGTGGGGTCGTTTGATCGATAAAAATATCGAGCTCATTGCGAAGAGCATCGAGATCAGCCTGACAAGCTTTGAGCGCTTCCTTGGCCGCATCATTTTCTAATAATGCTAGTAGGAGGTGTTCGACAGTCATGAATTCATGTCGCTTGTCTCGCGCACGAGCAAATGCGCCATTTAAACTCGTCTCTAATTCTTTATTTAGCATAAGTACCTCCTAAGGGAACAACAGTGTTGTTCGAGCAATTTATACTTGCTCCATTGTACATAGTAGCGGATGCTCATTTTCCTTTGAGTACATCGTGACCTGCGCTACCTTTGTTTCCGCTATTTCAGCACTGTATGTGCCGCATATAGCTTTACCTTCATAATGAACCTTGAGCATCACTTCCGTTGCTTTTTCGATATCTAGTGAGAAGAATCGCTCTAGGATCTCGATTACAAAGTCCATGGGCGTGTAATCATCGTTATTTAACACAACGTTATACATCGCCGGTGGCTTTACTTTTGTTGCTTCTTTCTCCAGTAAATCTGAGCCTGGAGATGCCCATTCAAAGTTTCTGCTCATATCGCTTTGCTAAGGGTTATTTTTCGGAAGTCGTGAGTGTTTACCTAACTCAAATTTACCACATTCACGCTTTACGGTGTACTAAGAAACTGCACCGAGAAACAGTACCAAAAAATATTCCTCTATACTGAGCCTAATCCACCATTTCCATCGCTGCAAATAAAAGATCTCGATTAACAGGATTAACATATGTGATTGATTAAAAAGACGCCATAACTATTGATACTAACGATAAGATCACTGCTAAGTTACTATTTAGTTAATAGTTTGCAGTTAATCTCGAATGTGATTTGTTATTAAAATTGATCACTTTTATACCAATTTACTATTGACTGTGCTCAATCATTAGCTACATTGGATCTAAAAGGTTTTTTAATACATTTTTGCAACATGATTTAAGATCAGTAACACGCTTCAAAAATTAACAATAAGGAATAATTACGCAGGGTAGCGTTAATTTCCGTAAGCAATGTACGAGATTCAAGCTATTAGCTGAAATTCTTTAGCTGGTAGGAATGATATCAATCGCACTTACAACAATTGATATAACAACGTTAGTAACAAAATGCATGAGGGATGTATAGCATGGCTACAGGTACAGTAAAATGGTTTAACAATGCCAAAGGGTTTGGCTTTATTTGTCCAGAAGGTGAAGACGGCGATATTTTCGCGCACTACTCCACAATACAAATGGAAGGTTATCGAACCTTGAAGGCGGGTCAGCAGGTCGACTATGAAGTAGAAAGTGGACCTAAAGGCTCGCATGCTAGCTCCGTTGTTCCTGTAGAAGGCAGCGCCGCAAAATAGGCGAATGCCAACTCATGTTAACCTCCGTCAATCTTCATTAAAGGCTGACTGGTAAACAGAATATTGAAACCGCTCATTTAATACCTGTAATACAGGATTACGTGAGCGGTTTTTTCGTTTTGGGATCTCTAAAGTTGCTCACTAAACAATTCGTTTGAGGATGTACTCTTATTAAGTTAGATCTTAGGAGTATTATAGATGAACAAAAAAGACGCTTTAACGTTGTCGTTAAAGCGTCTTTGGTTTTGACTTATCTGTCAGACTAAGCAACTCGCTCGCAAATCACGTTCATGACTGACTAACGATGAACCCAATCACTATGCATCAATAAACGCGTTTAGCGTTGAGCTTGGGCGCATTAGTGTTGAAACCAATGCATCGTCAAGTAGGTAGTAACCACCTAAGTCGCCAGCCACACCTTGAGCGTTGTTCAGCTCTGCAACAATAGCTTCTTCACTTTCAGCTAGTTGACTTGCCACACCTGCGAATTCAGCAGCAAGATCAGCATCAGCCGTTTGCTCAGCAAGCGCCTTAGCCCAGTAAGCTGCTAGGTAGTAATGGCTACCACGGTTATCAAGCTCACCTACTCGGCGTGAAGGAGACTTGTTGTTATCAAGGAACTCACCCGTTGCTTTATCAAGCGCATCAGCAAGAACTTGTGCTTTAGCGTTACCTGTTACTACGCTCAGGTGCTCTAGAGATGCAGCCAATGCCAAGAATTCACCTAGGGAATCCCAACGCAGGTGGTTTTCTTTCTCTACTTGTTGCACGTGCTTAGGAGCAGAGCCGCCAGCACCTGTTTCAAACAGACCACCACCGTTCATTAGTGGAACAATCGATAGCATCTTAGCTGATGTACCAAGCTCTAGAATCGGGAACAAGTCTGTTAGGTAATCACGTAATACGTTACCAGTAACCGAAATTGTATCTAGGCCTTCTTTGATACGAACCAGTGAGTATTGAGTCGCTTCAAGTGGAGCAAGGATCTTAATTTCAAGACCATCGGTATCGTATTCAGGAAGGTACGCTTCAACTTTCTTAATAAGCTGAGCATCATGTGCACGAGACGCATCTAACCAAAATACCGCTGGAACACCCGATGCACGAGCACGCGTTACCGCAAGCTTAACCCAGTCTTGGATTGGTGCATCTTTAACCTGACACATACGGAAGATATCGCCTTCCTCTACGTCTTGCTCTAGAAGCACAGCGCCTGCAGCGTCAACAACTTGAACCTGACCAGTAGCTTCAAGGATGAAAGTCTTATCGTGAGAACCGTACTCTTCGGCTTTTTGAGCCATCAAGCCAACGTTTGGTACGCTACCCATCGTTGTTGGATCGAACGCGCCGTTCTCTTTACAGAAATCAATAACCGCTTGGTAAATGCTCGCGTAGCTACGATCTGGGATCATTGCTTTGGTATCTTTTTGCTTACCTTCTGGATCCCACATTTGGCCAGAAGAACGCAACATTGCAGGCATAGATGCGTCAACAATGATGTCGCTTGGTACGTGTAGGTTAGTAATGCCACGGTCCGAATCAACCATCGCTAATGGTGGCTGCGTCTCGTATACCGCTTGTAGATCAGCTTCGATTGCTTCTTTTTGTTCTTGAGGAAGCGCTGCAATCTTCGCGTAGACATCACCGATGCCGTTGTTAACATCAACACCTAACTTTTCAAATAACTGACCGTGCTTAGCGAATACGTCTTTGTAGTAAACCTTAACCGCGTGACCAAAGATCACTGGGTCAGATACTTTCATCATGGTTGCTTTCATGTGAAGAGAAAGCAGTACGCCTTGCTCTTTAGCCGATGCGATTTCTTTTTCAAAGAATGCAACTAAAGCAGCCTTGTTCATCACTGACGCATCAATGATCTCTTTATCTTGCAGTGCAAAAGCTGGCTTCAATGTTTTCTTCGCACCATCTTTGCCAACGAATTCAATGCTAACTTCTGTAGCACCTTCAATGGTTACTGACTTTTCGCTACCGAAGAAGTCTTTGTCGTCCATACTTGAAACGTGCGACTTAGAATCTGCAGACCAAGCACCCATTGAGTGTGGGTTCTTCTTCGCGTAGTTTTTAACAGAAAGTGGAGCGCGGCGATCCGAGTTACCTTCACGCAATACTGGATTTACTGCACTGCCTTTGATTTTGTCGTAAGTCGCTTTTACTGCTTTCTCTTCGTCAGTGTTTGCTTCTTCTGGGTAATTAGGAAGTGCGTAACCTTTTGACTGTAGCTCTTTGATTGTTGCTTGAAGCTGAGGTACAGATGCAGAGATGTTTGGAAGCTTGATAATGTTTGCTTCTGGTGTCTTAGCCAATTCACCTAGTTCTGCTAATGCATCACCAATACGTTGCTCTTCGTTCAAATAGTCAGGGAAGTTGGCAATAATACGCCCTGCAAGTGAAATGTCGCGAGTATCAACGTTAATACCAGAAGAAGCTGTAAAAGATTGAATGATAGGCAGCAGAGAGTATGTTGCTAGCGCCGGAGCTTCGTCTGTAATGGTATAGATGATCGTTGGTTTTTCAGTAGGCATGAAATTTCCCTATAGTTCTTACAAGCTCATTTAAAGTAGTGAGCGTGTTATAAATTGACCAGTAAGCCACTCTAAGAGTGAAAACTGCTTACTCGATAGTCGTACTCTATCTTATTTTTCATACAATCTTGATGACAGCATGAACCAAATCCGTGAGTGCGTTGTTATAATAAAACACGAAGGTATAATTAAACAAATCAGGCTTAAGAGTCCATCAACTTGTTCTATTTTGTGTCTTTTAGGCGCGCAAATGATAGCTCAATTCCGTTTCAGTGAAAACTTTTCAGCACACTTCGTTTACATTTTTGCAAGGTAGTTAACATGTCTACTCGCTCACGCAGCGCATCTCGTTCAGACAAACCGGCTCGTTCTGGTGCAACATTAAAACAAAGCGGTAATAGACAAAGCCGAAGCAGTGATAAGAATAACACTGGCAATTCGCACAACAAATCTCACTCAAGCAAGCACCGATATAAAGGCAAGCCTACCAATGCAAAACCTAAGGTTGCGCTCGAAGATCGCAAAGTAATTCTGTTCAACAAGCCTTTCGATACTCTAAGCCAATTTACAGATGGCGAAGGGAGAAAAACGCTAGCGGACTTTATTCCAGTGAAAGACGTTTATGCTGCAGGTCGCCTTGACCGCGACAGCGAAGGGTTAATGGTCTTGACCAACGATGGTATTTTTCAAGCTAAGCTAACTCAACCAAACTCAAAATCCCCAAAGACTTACTGGGTACAGGTTGAAGGCGCACCTTCTGAGGAAGATTTAGATAAATTGAGAAAAGGTGTCGAACTAAAAGACGGCATGACACTGCCCGCTCAAGTTGAGGTGATGTCTGAACCTGTTGTGTGGGATAGAAATCCTCCAGTACGCTTCAGAGCCGCGATACCGACAACATGGTTGGCTATTACAATCATTGAAGGACGTAACCGTCAGGTAAGACGAATGACAGCCAATATCGGCTTCCCTACCCTGCGTCTTATCCGTTACTCAATGGGTAATATGAATGTGGGGCAGCTGCAGCCTGGTGAGTGGAAAGAGATTTAACTCATAGCAATATATTAAAGCGAGATTTACGTCTCGCTTTTTTGTACGTGAAGATTGATTACTTTTGGTCAATTAACCATTTTTGGAATGCTTTACGCTCTTCTTCATTTGCTCTTGAATACCATAGCTTAAGTTGAAGCGTATTTTCAGACTCTTGCACAGTACTGTCGCCAGCTACCGTTGCTCCAACTACTGCACCAGTTTGTACCGCCGCTAGCTCTTCTTTCAACGAACGAATCTTGCCTGAATCAAAAACTAAGCCTCTTTCTTGGTTGTAGTCTTTAACCAACTGAGGGATATCGCTGTAAGGCAGTGCACCTTGAGATGGAGGCAAAACTTCTTGCACGACTTCTGCATCATCACCGTTTACAGAGATACTGAATATAGGAAGTTCTCTGTCTACATTTTTTTCGATTTTAGCGTACTTTCTACTTAGAAGATCAATATCAACATCAGCATTTTCGGGAACATTAACTACCATAATGTAAGGAACTGTACTGATAAACTCGCGTTTGCCTTTATCGCTCAAATACCCTGTGTAATCTAAAACGAGTTGGTTTTCACCTGAGGTGAATACAGCGTCTTCCACACTTTCAACAACCTCACCGTTCAAAGTATTTAGCGAAATACCAGAAGCCAAATCAAGAGCAGCCGTTGCGTATGGTGCAGAGAATAGACAGACAAAACTCAAATACCACTTGTTCATGTACGATTCCTTAATCAATAAATGTAAAAAAGCCAGCTAATAGCTGGCTTTTGTATAGCATAGTTAACTACAGATTAGAATGTGTAGTAAACACCAGCGATAACGCCGTCAGCATCTAGAGTTTGTGATGCGTATTCGAAATCAGCAGTTTGGTATTCAGCTAGGAATAGGATGTTGTCACGGAATGCGTAATCAACACCAACAACTAGGTTAGTAGAGTCGATATCAGAGATCTTAGAAGTACCCGCTGCTGTAGCGATTTCGTCAGTTGTTGCTACAGAGTATGTAGCGTATAGACGAACAGCGTCGATTTGGTAAGCAGCTGCGATACCCATAGTTTCACCGTTGCCGTAAGAATCAGCAGCGATGTCAGATAGGTCCCAGTAACCGTAACCTTGGTTGCCTTCAAACTGTGCGTAAGTAAGCGCTAAGTAAAAACCACCAAATTCAGCAGAAGCAGAAACACCAGCAAGAGAGTAATCTACGTCTTTAGCAGCGTCACCAGTGATGTAAGAAGCACCGATAGAGAAGTTGCTGAATGCGTAATCTGCAGAGATACCGTAAGTGTTGTCAACGTCTTCAGTAGAATCAGTGTTAACGTCAGCTACGATTGTGAAACCTTCAACGAATTGACCTTTGAATACAGCGCCGTGGCCAGAAGACTCGCGGTGGTGACCACCAGTAGAGCCCATGTAGTTACCTTCGTTTGTGATATCATCTTTCTGGATAGCGTCAGCAGATTCTGCTAGGTCGCCAGTTTCACCGAAAGCCATACCCCAAGTGTCAGTTTTAAAACCAGCTAGAACGTCATCGAACTTAGCGTTGCTGCCGTCAGTTTCGATTTCGAAAGATGCGAATGCTGTGAACTGATCGTTAAGCTTCTGCTCAGCGTCAAGTTGGATTTTAGCCCAAGTAGAAACGTCAGCTTCGTTCTTAGTTGTTTCAGTTAGGTTTTTGTCTACTTCAGATTGAGATAGGTAGATATCTACCTCGCCTTTTAGGCCAACTTTAGTATCGTCGTTAGAGTAAATTTCTGCTGCGTTTACAGAAGTTGCTGTAGCTGCGATAGCTAGCGCTAATAGAGTCTTTTTCATAATAAATCCACTGCCTTTTCTAAGAATGGGAGATCCTTGCCCGGTTCCCTTTTATTTTTATGACTGGTCATTACCACTCTTTGTTGGTTAATCACCGTCACTAAATTTCGAGGTCTAGATTGCAAAAGATTATCCTGCGTGTCAAATAAACTAAAAACAAACCTAAAAAAAACACAAAGCAATCAAAATCAACTACTTACATTTTTTTTCATAGTTTTACGAGCAGCTTATCCTTAGTTTTATCAGGAAATATAATAATCCAAAAAAAGAACAAAACAGCATTTAACACCACAAACAACTTGTAAAAACGCCACATCTCAGGATTTAACACCTACAAGCAAGTCTTTTTTAATATTTATATTTCGCAACATAAATAAAATAGTTAAGTTCCTGATGGTTCAGTTTTTTTTTGTGAACAAGATCTACCTTTGATTCAAAAGCAAGCTATTTCACCGTAAATGTACCGACTAGTGATATGTGCTACTATCCTCGCTCCGTTACGTAGGTCACAGTATGCTAACTACTAAAATTCAAAAATCTATTCGCACCAGTTATCAAAACCTCCAAGATCAGTTGGACAACTTTGTACCTCGACGTGCTCAAAATTACCTTGTTGCAGAAATAGCGAAGACACTTTGTGGTCAATACCACAAAAGTAATCGCATGATTGTTGCAGAAGCGGGAACCGGGATCGGGAAATCACTGGCTTATTTAATGGCAACTATTCCTGTCGCTGTGCTCAATAACCGAAAAATAGTCATATCAACGGCGACGGTTGCGCTACAAGAACAGCTCGTCAATAAAGATCTCCCTCTATATAGAAGACTGACTGATCGAGAGTTTTCTTTCATATTAGCGAAGGGCAGACAGCGTTATTGTTGTTCCGAAAAGCTAGCCGCTGCCTGCGGGGTTGATGGTGGACAAATGGCCATGTTCGAATCTAAGCCAAAGAAGAAGGATATCGACCAACTTCAAACCATGTATCGTAGCCTAACCCAAGGTAAATGGGATGGTGACCGTGATTCGTGGCCAAAACCCATCGACAACATGATTTGGCAGATGATTGTCAGCGATAAGCACAGCTGTAATAACAGTATGCCTACTCATAGAGACTGCCCTTTCCAAAAAGCGCGCTCAGAGCTAGATAAAGCAGACGTGATAATTGCCAATCACAGCTTGGTGATGGCGGATGCAGACTTAGGCGGCGGCGTGATACTGCCTGAACCAGAAAATAGCATCTATATATTCGATGAAGCTCACCATTTACCGCATGTAGCCAGAGATCACTCTTCTGCGGCTGCGAGCTTAAAAGGCGCAGCATCGTGGTTGGAGCGTTTGAATCAATCAATCACTAAGCTTTCAGGCCTCGCTGACGAGAAACGTGTCCATCGATTTCGAAATGAGCTGCAAGACTCAGTGCAACAGCTGATCCCTACCCTGACTCAAATGAGTAAACAGTTTGACGCTAACCACTTTGAAGACGGCTTGTATCGCTTCGAACATGGCGACTTACCTGAGTGGCTTGAGAATGAATCAAAAGACCTCAAGCAACTCACACAAAAGGCGAGCCAAGCAGTTGCGAAGATTGCAGACCTAATTGCAGAACGAGTTAAAGACGGCGAGCTTTCAGCAAAACTTGCAGAGCCGGCACTCGCAGAAATTGGCTTCTATATACAAAGAACAGAGAACCTTGCTCAAGTTTGGCGCTTAATGGCTGAACCGAAGAGAGAAAAAGGCGCTCCTTTAGCTCGTTGGCTCGAACTGAATAAAGAAAGCGAAGGCGATTTCGTTGTGAATGTTTCACCACTCGAGGTGGGTTGGCAACTGGACCAGCAAATCTGGAGCCGTTGTGTTGGTGCGGTATTAGTATCTGCGACCATGAGAGCGCTCAACTCTTTTAGCTTTTTCTGTCATCAAGCAGGTATCAGCCAAAAAGCAGAAGATGGCGTACAGTTTTTGGCTTTGGCATCACCGTTTGATTACCAGAATCAGGCTGAGCTTATCGTTCCAGCAATGAAGTACGAACCACAAGCACCTCAGTTTACCGAATATCTTATTGAAATTTTGCCTAAGGTAATAGAAGACAAAAAAGCCAATCTCGTTCTATTCTCTTCTTACTGGCAAATGAACAAAGTTGCAGAGGCTTTAGCAACAGATTTCGTTAAAAAATCGTGGGCATTGCAGGTTCAAGGTGATACTTCACGAACTGAAATCCTAAAAAAACATAAAAAGCTAATAGACCAAGGTAAAACCAGCGTTCTTTTTGGAACTGGCAGCTTTTCTGAAGGTCTTGATCTACCGGGTGAGCTTCTTGAAAACCTCGTGATTACCAAGATTCCTTTTGGTGTTCCTACCTCTCCTGTAGAGCAAGCACATTCAGAATATATTGAATCACGCGGTGGCAACCCTTTTATGCAGATTACTGTTCCAGATGCGAGTAAAAAGCTTATTCAATCTGTGGGTAGACTACTGCGTAAGGAAAGAGATTCTGGTAAAGTCACGATCCTTGATAGACGCATAGTAACGAAGCGATACGGAAAGTCCCTACTCGATTCACTACCGCCTTTTAAAAGAACAATAAAATACTAATATCCCCTGCCCTTGAGGTAGTTATGGGCCTTCATCGCTAGGCCCTTGCATTCACAACCCAACATGACTAATCCATCGGTTTTTCATGTGGCTGCCCTATCAGCCGATAACGAGAACACTAGCTATTTATGGAAATGATTGAGCCAACCATGTTGGTCATACTTGCTCTGGTTGCATTTGCAGCAGGCTTTATTGATGCTGTCGCAGGTGGCGGAGGGATGTTAACCGTTCCAGCTTTGCTATCGCTTGGTTTACCGCCACACATCGCATTGGGTACTAACAAGCTTGCAGCGACTTTCGCTTCATCTACAGCTGCATTCACTTACTACCGTAAAAAGCTGTTCAAGCCTGAGTGTTGGGTCAATGCATTCATATCTACTTTAATAGGTGCGACAATCGGCACACTCACTGTTGATGCCATTAGCACCGAGTGGTTAGAGAAGGTATTGCCGTTAGTCATTCTTGCCGCAGCGGTCTATACCATTTTTCATAAGACTCCAGATGTGAGCCATAATGTGTCTCCTAAACCTTGCCCTGTGCTTAAGAGAAAACAAAAGTACCAAGGATTCATTCTTGGCTTTTATGATGGGGTTGCTGGTCCAGGAACTGGCGCGTTTTGGACGGTAAGCTCTATGGCGCTTTATCGCTTAAACATCTTACTTGCCTCTGGTCTATCCAAAGCCATGAACTTTACCAGTAACTTTACCTCTTTGGTGACCTTCGCGATTCTTGGTCATATTGATTGGGTTCTAGGTTTAACCATGGGCCTTTGTTTGATGGCCGGTGCATTTGTTGGCGCTCACTCTGCTATTCGGTTCGGTGCTACATTTATAAGACCTGTGTTTGTTACAGTTGTAAGCGTACTTGCAATTAAACTGGCATACGAAGCTTGGTTTGTGAACTTATAGGCAGTAGCCAACGGGAAGTGAAATGAATCAATTTTCAAAGCTAAAAAGTGTTATTGATACCTTGATTGGCCATTGCTCGCAGGTTGACAAATCTCGAGGGGCTTATCATCAAGCCTTGTTTGACCGAGCCTTATTTAAATGCGGCGCCTCTGTTTTGCTTCCCTATGCACTTGAAACTCAGGCAACGTACCGCACCATTGTACGTGAACAAACCTCAAATCAACTGACCGCGTCCAGAGCCAACTACCTGACAGAAAAGCTGACCAATCAGATTGCAGCAATCCAAAGAGAGTTAGCCAACCACGATTTACGCTTGGACCGAAAAAGCAAGTCAGGGAAAACCCTGAACGACCTATACAACGAACTCGCCCAGCACCAAGACTGGCAAAAGCGATTGGTCGATTTAGTACGAGTACGAAAGTTAACGTTTGATTCTGCGCCTCGCCACAGTAAGAAAAAAGCGGAAGAGGCTTGGCAGTTAGCAAAAGAGCGATTAGAACGCTGTGAAGACTCAATGAAAAATATTGAGAGACTGATTAACTTAGAGAACCCTAAGCGAAATGAACACTGATAACACACCATCACCACTGGATAACGCACCAGAAGAAGTTAAGTTAGCTGTCGACCTGATCTATCTGCTCGAAAGCAACGAAATCGATCCAAAAGTCGCGTTAGAAGCAATCAAAATTGTCCAGCAAGATTTACAAGCCAAACTAGCATCTAGCATCTAGCATCTAGCATCTAGCATCTAGCATAAAAATATACAGGATTCACATGTACCAACTCAGCTTTTCTATGCCCGAGTTTCTTGAAAACTACTGGCATAAAAAACCAACCATCTTAAAGGGTGGCTTCCAAAACTTCGTCGACCCAATTTCGCCGGAAGAACTTGCTGGTTTATCGATGGAAGAAGAAGTGGATTCTCGCTTTGTCTCTAACCTCGACAATCAGTGGACTGCAGAACACGGCCCATTCTCTGAAGAAAAGTTTGGCGAATTAACCGAAACTCATTGGCAACTGATCGTTCAAGCAGCGAACCACTGGCACCAAGGCGCAAATCAGCTGACTGAGGCGTTCCAAGCGTTACCAAACTGGTTATTCGACGATCTCATGATCTGCTACTCAGCACCTGAAGGCGGCGTAGGCCCACATATTGATCAATACGATGTCTTCATCATTCAAGGTCAAGGCAAACGTCAATGGAAGGTTGGCGCTAAAGATGTTGGCCAATACAAAGAGACTGTTCAAGCGTCTGCACTTCGTCAAATTGAAGGTTTTGACCCAATCATTGATGAAACTTTAGAGCCGGGCGATATCCTTTATATCCCACCAGGTTTCCCACATGAAGGGAGCACGTTAGAGCCGTCAATGAGCTACTCTATTGGCTACCGCTCGCCTAAAGAACAAGAACTGATCAGCAACTTTGCCGATTTTGTGCTTGCTCATGATATGGGTGACGTACACCTGCACGATCCAGAATTCAAAATGCAAGAAGGCTACGGAAAAATTCGTTCATCGGATTTAAGCAATCTCACAGACATGTTGAAATCTGCACTAGAGCAACCTGAAACCATCAGTGAATTCATGGGTTGTCTGCTAAGCCAATCACGCCACCAGCTTGATATCGTTGCTCCAGAGCCACTATGGACTCAAGAAGAGATCGCTCAACACTTAGAGTCTGAAGGTGAGATTCACCGAGTATCAGGCTTAAAGGCGCTCTACCACGAAAATGAAAGCAACACTGCTTACATCAATGGCGAAGTGGTTAAGGTTGATGAAGCGGATTCTTCGTTACTCAACATACTTTGCGATGAGACCATGATTACCTCGGCTACTGCCCTATCTCCTTCGGGCATAACTGTCGTGACTGAATTGGTCAACAAAGGCTACTGGTTTATCGAAGAGTAAGCAGCGTCAACCGCTGGTTATTGCATAGCCTCTAAATAAACAATTAAAAAAGGGACAAATGAAATCTTCATTTGTCCCTTTTTCTATTCAAGAACTGGTTAAGGCTTAATGCTTATACCTTGAACTGATTGACCAACTTCTGTTGTTGTTGAGACAGTTGGTCAATTTCATTGCCGACTTGCTCAGAAGCCGCGGCTTGCTCCAAGATCTTCGCACTCAAATCGCGAATATTAACCACGCTTTGATTTACTTCACCGGAAACCGATTGTTGCTCTTCGGCTGCTCGAACGATCTGACTGTTCATATCACTGATCGCCTCAATAGAAGTAAAGATCGACCCCAGATCTTCAACTGCTTTCTGAACGTGTAGTGCTGTATCGTTAGCTAGGATATTGCCTTCTTGTATTGCTTCAACGACATCTTGAGTTCCAGCATGAACCTTGTCGATCACCGCTCTGATCTCACCAACCGATGACTGGGTGCGACTTGCGAGGTTTCTTACCTCATCCGCAACAACAGCAAAACCACGACCTTGTTCGCCAGCACGAGCCGCTTCAATCGCCGCGTTCAATGCCAGTAAGTTAGTTTGCTCAGAGATCCCTTCAATCACACTTAAGATCTCGGTGATGTTTCCGTTATTTTTTGCCAATTCTTCAACAATAGGAACAGCACTCGACATACGCTCCACCAGCTTTCTCATTTCACCTGCTGAAAGTTCGATGACTTGTTGCCCTTGTTGAGCAGAACGATTCGCTTCGCACGCTGCATCAACGGCCACTTCTGCATTTTGTACCACTAAGCCCGCAGTTTGAGTCATCTCTTCGGCCGCTGTCGCGACTAGATCCACTTCTTTAAATTGAGACTCGCTGCTTTCACGAGTACTTGATGCTGATGCTTTCGCTTGGCTGGTAGTATTTGCCACTTGTTCTGTGGTGTGAATGACTTCTTTGATTGTGTGTTGCAGCTTATCTAGGAACAGGTTAAATCCTTTTGACAACTGACCGATTTCATCTTGAGACTTCACTTCCAAGCGCTGCGTCAAATCACCTTCACCTGAAGCGATGTCATTCAACCTTTCCACAACCTGACGAATCGGCTTCACAATAGACAACGAGGCAAACGCGATAATGGCTAAGCCAAAGATAATAAACACTGTACCGGCGATCACTTCTGTTTTGATGCCTTCACTTAGCTTAGTGCTAATGATGGAATCCAATTTATTTGCGTCAGCGACGACACTGTCTCTTGGGATCTCAAACAACACCCCCCAAGTTTGGTTAGCTGCAACAACAGGTGCAAAGGCAAGTAACCACTCACCGTTCTCGCTCCATTGCGTTGTCACTTCACCACCAAAGATAAAGTCGGTCATTAAATCACTGTTTGTATTGCCACTTTGGAAAGTTGAACCGACTGCAATGCTTGAATCATCAGAAGCGATGACCGAACCATCTAGACTAACCACGTAAGCTTTACCCGCACCGTTAAACAAGCTCTGGTCAGATTGAGTAATCACACTGGTTAAACCATCAAGTCTTAGATCAATACCAAGAAAACCAATAGCAACGTCGTCAACCAAAATAGGGACTGAAATAGAGGACGTAAGTAGTGCTACACCACCGCTGTTCACGACTCTCGGCGTACTAATACACGTTTGCCCTGAAGACAAAGGACAGTAAAAACGTTCGCTATTGCTGTCATCATTCAAGATAGATTCTGAAAGAACGTTCGCTAGAACATTTTCACCGTTATCTGCCACCTTCCAGTAAGGAGCAAAACGACCTTTTTCGTTAGAACCAACATAATCAGCATCGACATAATTCGCATCTTCACTATCGAGCAAGTCAGGCTTGAAAACTAGATACGCTCCTTGAATAGAGTCGAAGTTTAAAACCGAGCGACGAACCATTTCATCCAAGGCGGTACGAAGCTCTTCACTTGGTGTAAAGTTTTCGTCTGCATTGTTTTTTAGAAACTGAGCACTGGCCGCAAGCATCTCTGCGCGGTAAATAGCTTCGTCTACATAACGTTGAGTTTCTTGAGCGTTTAGCTGAGAAACAGACGCCAGCAACTGCTGAGTTTTATTGATAACTGATTCTGAACTTTGAGATTTGATGACTTGTTGATTGCTCGTCGCGTTGTAGATCGAGAAACCAATAAGAGACAGTGACGTAATGATTAAACAACAACCTGCTAAGAGGGTTATTTTCCACTGTACCGATAGAGAGCGCATTTAATATCCTTATTTAAGCCAAAAGACTTCCATAACCATAACTATCACATCGACAACGAATTGCTGTACACAATGTAAATGAGTTAGACGAATAGCTTAGCGGATAATTACAGCACAAATTGCTTACATATAAAACGAAAGTTTATACAAATGTTAATAGAGCGTGTTTTCTTCCTTTTTTCTGTGATTTCAAATGATGTACTCATATAATCATTAGCTGTGTTGCTTAGGTTTTAGCGCTTTGGACATAGCCAGAACATCGATATTTAAAGGAAGCCCACTCCACCCTCTCCCTCTTTAAAATGCAGTAACTTCGGATTAGTTTTTATAATCCAAGTTATAGATTTTTATCTTGATCAACTTCACACTTTTTGATTGCTAAGCCCGCAATCAAGCTCTAATATCTCACGCCTAGATTCCCTGAACACTTTATTCATTTGGCTCTCCTTTAATGGAGCGCTAAGGCTTTTTACGTCTTAATTTTTGGAGAGATACGCAAATGTCCGCCTCGTTTCCATTAGCGAAACTTACCTTTTTAATCGCTATTCTGACTGCCGTAGGTCAAATGACTCAAACGATGTACGTGCCTTCTATCGGTCATATGGCAGGTGAGTTCTTAGTTTCGGCATCTTCACTGCAGGCAGTGATGGCGTGTTACTTGATCCCTTATGGTCTGTCGCAATTTGTTTACGGCCCACTTTCAGATCGCCTAGGTCGTAAACCGATCATCGTGATTGGTTTGATCATCTACATCATCGGTACTTTGGTAGCATTGTTCGCTCACGAATATGAATGGTTCTTAGCGGGCAGCTTTATCCAAGGTTTGGGCATCGGTTGTGGTGGTGCGATGTCTCGTACATTGACTCGCGACTGTTTTGAAGGCGCAGAGCTGCACCGTGCAAACAGCTTGATTAGCATGTGTGTGATTTTCTCACCATTGATGGCTCCTGTACTGGGTGGTTACCTAACAGAAGTTTTCGGCTGGCGTTCTAGCTACTTATTCCTTGCGCTGTTTGGTATTGCTGTTGTGATCACTATGATGACGAGCATGATGGAAACACTGCCGAAAGAACGACGCAAGCATGAATCGGTTGCCAACAGCTACAAGTTCGTTCTGTCTGATAAACGTTTCCAAGGTTTCTTATTGGTATTAGTCGCAACCTTTGCTGGTGTAGCCGTATTTGAAGCAGCGGCAGGTGTGTTGCTTGGTGGCGTACTTGGCTTACCGGCAACCACAGTAAGCTTGCTGTTTGTCTTGCCTATTCCAGGTTACTTAGTCGGTGCAGGCTTATCTAGTTACATCGCACAACGTCGCTCTGAGCGCCGTGCATTGAATGTTGGTCTGGTTGCGATATTGGTAGGCTCAACAGTGGTATTGATACCGGGTCTGTTTGGTCAAACAACAGCATTAACTTTGATTGGCGGTGCCACAATTTACTTCTTGGGCGCTGGCATATTATTCCCAGCAGCAACAACAGGGGCACTTTCGCCATTCCCGTACCACGCTGGTACTGGAGGTGCGATTTTAGGTGGTATGCAAAACCTAGGTGCTGGCATCGCAACACTATTGGCATCGTTCTTCCCAGCTCAAGACCAACTGCCACTCGGTTGCCTGATGATTGCTATGTCATTCATCGCTATGCTTGGTTTACGTTGGGTTAATCGTAAACCTGACCACTCAAACGAAATGCCATTGGCTATTTAACGTAAAACTCGAATCTTGCTAAACAAAGGAAAGGGACATACTGAAAAGTGTGTCCCTTTTTGTTGCACATTTATTCCTTCCACTCTCACGTATCAGTAATTTCATTTAACATTGCTTTGATTTTTTGAAAACAATAACAGACACTTACGATGAAGGTGCATATCCAGAATCCAATTATAAATAATATCACTGGAAGAACACCAACGTACCTGAACTCTCACAACAAAGGATGCTGGCATTAAAACGAGTAAGGTACACACTAAGGATATACAGATGCGTATCGCTTTAACCACATTAGCCGTATCAATAGCGCTTGTCGCCGGATGCAGCAATCAAGGAATCTCAACCATGAACCACTACTCTCAATCACAGCTCGTCGCTCAGCAAACCCAAGCACCCGTTGCTAAGAAAGTCCCTCACGCAATGACGATTCATGGTGAAACCCGAATCGATGATTACTATTGGATGCGCGATGATGCACGCCAAGATCCAGAGATATTGCAACAACTTGAGCAAGAGAATCAGTACGCAGATACGGTGTTGAAACATACAGAAGCAGCACAAAAACAATTATTTGAAGAGATTAAAGGCCGAATCGCGAAAGACGACAATTCGGTACCGGTTCGCAAAGGCAGTTACTACTACTCGAATAAGGTGACAGGCGACAACGAATACCCAGTTCACCTGCGTGAAAAAAACTTTTTAGGCACAGACAAGCAAGTCATCTTAGATGTAAACGAGCTAGCAAAAGAGCATGAATTCTTCAGTATTGGTGGCTTAACGATCAGCCCAGACGAAAACTTGTTGGCCTATGGCGAAGATACGCTAAGCCGCCGCATTTACACCATCAAGATCAAAGACCTCACAACAGGTGAATACCTAAAAGATGAAATTGAAGGCGCTTCAAGTGCTATCGCGTGGCAAAACGACAACCAAGCCTTCTACTACATCAAAAAAAATCCACAAACATTGCTGGGTTATCAAGTTTACCGCCACGTGTTAGGCACAGCTCAGGCAAGCGATCAGTTAATCTACGAAGAAGCCGATAGCGCTTACTACACCTCTTTGAGTAAAAGCAAAGATGGAGAACAGGTCTACATTTGGCATTCGAGCACAGAAACCAGCGGTGTCTCAGTCATCGATGCCAACAACCCAAAGGCTACAGCTGAGGCTTTCTACCCAAAAGAGACCGGCATAGAGTACAGCATCGCTAAGCTAGGTGATTGGTATTACATCTACACCAACTACCAAGCGGTCAACTTCCGTTTAATGAAAGTCACAACCGAAGAGATGCATGATCGCTCAAAATGGGTCGATGTCATCCCAGCAGACGATAATACTCAGCTTGTAGATTTCGAGTTGTTTGATGACCATCTTGTCTACGAGCAACGCGCGGATGGCTTGTCTACAGTGAAAGTTCGCCAACTCTCAACAGGCCACGAGTTTCCACTTGAATTTAACGACACCGCATTTGCCGCTTACCTAACGAGTAACTATGAATTAGATAACGCAAAAGTTCGTATCTATTACAGCAGCTTAACCACGCCAGGTACTTACTATGATTTCGACCTAAGTACAGGTGAATCCGAACTCATGAAGCAAACACCCGTATTAGGTGATTTCGAAGCGGATAACTACCAATCAGAGCGAATCATGATTACGGCTCGCGATGGTAAGCAAGTTCCTGTCTCTTTGGTTTATCGTAAAGACTTATTTAAGAAAGACGGCACTAACCCAATCTACCAATACGGCTATGGGTCTTACGGCTCTACGATTGAACCTACCTTCAGCTCAACTCGCCTAAGCCTACTGGATAGAGGTTTTGTTTATGCCATCGCACATGTCCGCGGTTCAGAAATGCTTGGTCGCCCTTGGTATGAAGATGGCAAAAAACTGACCAAACAAAACACGTTCAACGACTTTATTGATGTAACCAAAGAGCTTG
Organism: Vibrio sp. 10N.286.48.C11; assembly: GCF_041469805.1. Taxonomy (NCBI): domain Bacteria; kingdom Pseudomonadati; phylum Pseudomonadota; class Gammaproteobacteria; order Vibrionales; family Vibrionaceae; genus Vibrio; species Vibrio sp. 10N.286.48.C11. Next base: position 84,445 of record NZ_JBFRLK010000005.1, read on the forward strand.
TTGAAGAAGGCTACGGCGCGAAAGATAAAGTGTTCGCCGTTGGGGGGTCTGCTGGCGGTCTATTGATGGGAGCAATCATCAACCAAGCACCAGAACTGTACCGTGGTATTGGTGCACATGTTCCGTTTGTAGACATTGTGACAACCATGCTCGATGAATCGATCCCTCTAACCACCAATGAGTATGACGAATGGGGTAACCCGAACGATAAAGCCTACTACGATTACATGCTGGGGTACTCACCGTACGACAACATTAAGGTACAAAACTACCCGAACATGTTGGTAACGACAGGCCTGCATGACTCACAGGTGCAGTACTTTGAGCCAATGAAATGGGTTGCGAAGCTGCGTGAAATGAAAACAGACAACAACGTATTGCTGTTCAAAACCGATATGGAAGCCGGTCACGGTGGCGCTTCTGGCCGATTTAAACGATTAAAAGAAGACGCACTTGAATACGCGTTCTTTTTGGATTTACTTAAGACTCAATAGATTCTACGTAACTGTAAGTATTCACATCATTTAATGTCGCCATTTTGTCTCTACAAAGTGGCGACAGAAATTATTAAGCATGGTTAAATACGATGAACCATGAAATCCACCAAATCAAAAACCTTTAAAAACAAGCAGTGACAAAGGTTTACGAGAGGTATAAAAACAAATGAAAGTAATTAGCTTCAACATCAACGGTCTTAGAGCCCGCCTTCACCAACTGCAAGCTATTATCGACAAACACCAACCCGACGTGATTGGTCTGCAAGAGATAAAAGTGCACGATGAAGCCTTCCCAATTGCTGATGTTGAAGCAATGGGCTATAAGGTTTACTTCCACGGTCAAAAAGCCCACTACGGTGTGGCAATGTTGTGTAAGCAAGAGCCTATTTCTGTGCAGAAGGGTTTCCCAACAGATAATGAAGACCATCAAAAACGCATGATCATGGCGACGTTTGAAGATGAAAATGGTGAAAAGGTTACCGTGCTAAATGGCTACTTCCCTCAAGGGGATAACATCAAGCATGAAACAAAGTACCCGTACAAACGCCAGTTCTACAAAGACTTAATGACTTACCTAAACGACTATCACAACAAAGGTGAGCAAGTGATTGTGATGGGCGACATTAATATCAGCCCTATCGACGCAGACATCGGCATTGGTGAACCTAATGCGAAACGTTGGTTAAAGACAGGTAAATGTTCTTTCCAACCAGAAGAGCGCGAATGGTTGAAAACATTGATGGACTGGGGCTTTGTAGACAGCTTCCGTTTGCTTCACCCTGAAGTGAATGACCAATACTCGTGGTTTGATTACCGTTCAAAAGGTTTCGTGGACAACCGTGGCCTGCGTATTGATGTAGTCCTTGCGACTCAAAAGCTTGCTGATAAGTGTACTGAAGCTGGCATCGATTACGAGCTACGCGGCATTGAAAAACCGTCAGATCACGCTCCGATTTGGTCAACGTTTAAATAAAATCCAAATTAAATTTCAAATCAAAAATGCACAAGCTTTTGTTTAGCTTGTGCATTTTTTTTACGTAGCTCAAATCCACTCAAAAAGCTTGAGATAGTTCACATTCTCGCCACTGCCCATCTATACTATTTGGACAACCAATGGAGAGAGTTTTGTATGGACGCAAAGCCTTGGGCCGGTATAAATCCAATTAATCTGCGTAGTTTACTTCCGATGATGGTGGTCAGCGGAGCGATCAGCGTATTGATGTTAGTCGTTCCCTTATTCAGCCTTCAAGTGTTTGATCGAGTCCTCTCAAGTCAAAGTTTAGATACGCTTCTATTCTTGGCTTTCATTGCTGTGTTCCTACTTACAGCCCAAGCGTTCCTTGACGCGTCTAGAGCCAAGTATGCACAAAAGAAAGCGATAAAATTTGAATTTATCGCGTCTCAGCAGCTATTTGAACAAACCTCCTTCTCATCGAAATCAAAAGAAAAGCATCTGTTCAACGATATAAGTGAGGTAAAGAGCCTACTCTCTTCTCCTGCCTACTTTGTCATGTTTGATCTGCCGTTCACTCCCCTGTTTCTTATCATTATGTTTGCGATTCATCCATATATAGGATTAGTCGGTGTGGGTGCCGTTGTTTTTATTCTCATGACAACATTGCTTTCTCATTGGGTTAAATCTAAGCACTTTAAAACCACTTATTTAAGCCAGCTCGCAACACAAAGAAAAAACGACGAGTGCTTTCAAAAACACGCCACGATTTTTAGCCAACATCAACAACAAGGTTTAAGTCAAACCTACCAAGAAATATTGGCGGAAAAGAGCTGGTCTCGAAGCCATTTAGATCAAGCCACCTGTTCACTGAGTGCATTTTCTCGTTACATACGTATGGTCCTTCAACTCATCATCATGGCTGTCGGAGCAAGCCTAGTCATTCAAAATGCCATGTCTGCTGGTGGTATGATTGCGGGTTCAATCCTAATGGCGAGAGCACTCCAGCCTATTGAGATGCTCTCTAGTGGTATTCAAGCATGGAAAACTGGTTTGGATGCAAACAAACGCTTAGCTAAGGAATTTGCTTCTCATACTAAACATACCGAGCGAACCGAGTTGGAAACAATTAAAGGTGATCTGGTCATCGACAACGTCACATGGTTCGCGTCTGAAAAACTTAACAAGCCGACTCTTAATGGTTTGAAGCTAAGACTGGAATCAGGAAATCGAGTCGCATTGATAGGCCCTAGCGGGTCAGGTAAGTCTTCCATCTGCAAAATGATCACTAACGGCATATCGCCCTCAAAAGGTGGCATTTCTATCGATGGACTCAATGTTGAGTTGTGGAATCTGAATCAGTTCAAACACACCGTCGGTTATGTTCCTCAGCACATCGACTTTTTACATGGCACTGTCAAACAAAATATCGCCCGATTTGATTCCAACGTTACGGATAGCCAAATCGTCAGATCCGCTATTCAAGCCGGTGTGCATGATGCTGTTGTCGCCTTACCGAATGGATATGAAACGATTATCGGTTCTTTTGGTCATCAGTTATCTGGTGGACAAGCCCAGAAACTTGCCATCGCAAGAGCATTGGTTTTCTCACCTAAGCTACTCGTGCTTGATGAGCCTGATTCCCATCTCGACAAAGAAGGCGAAGAGTTTCTTGTTTCGCTATTACAATTGGCGAAAGAGAAATCCATTTCTGTCGTGATGGTAACGCATAACCCAAGCTTACTCAGACATGTCGATTGGGTTGTTGAATTGAAAAACGGCCAGATAACGCAAGCAGGCGAAGCGAGTAAAGTTGTCCGGTCGCTCTTCAATGTCGCTTCCTCGGAGGTGTCGAATGGCTAGTATTCATCATGACGATAAAGGTATTCACTTCGACGATGGTAGAAAACTGATCTTTTCTACATTCAAAATACAGGTGTTCATCTGGTTAGTTCTTGTGACTACTCTTGGTGGCTTTGCTGCTTGGGCATACCTAGCCCCGCTTTCTTCTGCTGCCATTGCGCCAGGCGTGATTATCGTAGAATCAAAGCGAAAACCCATTCAGCACTTAGAAGGCGGGATTGTAGAAATCGTCCATGTTTCTGACGGCGACCATGTTCAAAAAGACGAACTGCTCATCACGTTAAGTCACACACAAGCTCAAGCATCGCTTCTAAGGCTAAGAGCTCAGTGGCAAAGTGATTTAGCGCGGCTGAACCGCTTACAATCAGAGTTAGCGAGTCATCAAGAAATTCAATTTGATATGAGATTACTCTCCCTTATGAGTGACCCAAACGTATCAAGCTTACTTGATACGCAGAGTAAACTTTTCAGCAAAAGACAATCGTTAAAATCCGGTGAATCCGATGTGTTACAGCAAAAAGTCGAGCAATCAAAACTTGATCTGCAAGGCTTCCAACAACGATTCTTAGCCGGAAATCGAAGCCTGAAGTATTTAGAAGAACAGGTACAAATGCACCAAGATTTGCTTGTTTCCGGTAACACATCCAAATCTCGCTTATTGGATTTACAGCGAGAACGCTCTCAATTACAAGGTAACGTTGCTGACCTCAAAGCTAGAATCGGACACGCCAAGCGCACCATCGCCGAAGCGAAATTAGAGCTGATCAACGCGGATTATACTTACGCCAAAACGCTCGGCGAAGAGATACAAGATTTAGAACGAAAGCTGAATGAAACCAGAGAAGCTATGGTCAATGCTCAAGATATTCTTACCCGGGTTGAAATAAGAGCACCTCAAAGTGGTGTGGTGGTTGGACTTAATGTGGTCTCCGAAAATGCCATCGTTCCACCCGGTGAAACCTTGATGGAATTGGTTCCGCAAAATGACGAGTTGATTGTAGAAGCGTTAGTGAAGCCAGAAGACATCGAAGCCTTACGAATTGGCTTGGATACCCAAGTAAGACTGACTGCATACAGTTTCCGTAAAACACCACCGATTCGTGGAAAATTAGTCCATATTTCGGCTGACCGCATTAGCGATCAAGCCACAGGATCTTCTGCTTACTTAGCGAGAGTATCGTTAGATAAGTCTGAGCTAGAAGCATTAGAAAACATCTCATTGTATCCGGGCATGCCCGCAGAAGTGATGATATTACTTGAGCAACAAACACCGCTCGAGTATCTACTCAACCCACTCTCTGTGAGCGCCTATAAGGCAATGAGAGAAATTTAACCAAGCGCACAAAGAAGATAAAGCCAAACTCATCGTGAGGTGAGGACGGAAAGCTCCAGATCTCAGGGATGAAGCCGAGATGGCTGGGCTGCCTCTATGTATCGAATGATATGTGAGGAAAAAACGATGGCAGAAGTAACCAATACAGCAGCAGGACTGAAAAGTAATGGTAGCAATGATACCAATATACTAGTAGATGGTCCTAACCTCCCCACCCCAGAATCTAGAGATGTCAACAATGACCTTTCTAACCTCAGCGGCGATAACCTCGAAGTACGAGCCGGTAAAGGCGACGACATTGTGCATGCCGGCAGCGGCGATGACTTTATCGCTGCTGGACGTGGATCGGACACAATTAAAGCAGGTGCCGGAAACGATGTGGTTGAAGCTTGGAATCATTCGCTCAATGCTGGTGATGAAGCCGGCGTTAACCGCGATTTAAGCGCGGCACGCGATAAAGATTTAGAAGCGCTAGGAGAAGAGTGTGTTGACGACATTGTGGTTGCAGGTGCCGGTGATGATTATGTTGAAGGCGGTGCGAACAATGACATTATTTATGGTGACAGAGGCGCTGGTGCAGAATTTGGCGAAAACCTAATCAGCGATGGTGATTTTGAAGCTTTTGACCTTGGCAATACATGGGGAACAGCGCCAAGCGCCGGTGCATGGAACGCCGAGGTTGGCAGTATCGAGATTCAAGAACAACTGCATGGCGGTGTCCCAGCTGATGGTTACGGGACTGATATCGCCAGTGGTCACTTCCTAGAATTAGACTCGCATGGCGCGAATTCAAATTCAACCGTCTCCCAAACATTTACGGTCGATGACGACGGTATATATCAACTCGATTTTTCCTACGCTTTCCGTAATAAAGGAGGCGATAGCACCACCGCTCCTTTCACAGTCCAAATAATGGCGGGCACCGACGTTGTATTCGAGAAGTCTTTCCAAGACATTGACGGCGTCGATGATGATTGGGATCTGTTTAGCGAAGATGTCGATCTCTCTTCAGGAAATTGCTCACTCAATTTTATTGCCGACGGCGCAGAAGACACCTTTGGGGCTCTGATTGATAATGTGTCATTGAAGCAGGTACTGCATAACGATGTGCTCATTGGTGATAACGGGCCAGACGCTGCAAATGAAGGCGCCGCTGGGAACGACTTGATTCGAGGCGGTAAAGGGAATGACGTAATTATCGGCGATAACTTTGAAGCGCTGTCGTTTAACGAAGGAACCGGCGAGTTTGAATTAGCGGAGCCAACGACATCCGTCGACCTATCAGCAAATTCAACCGCCTACAACGCTGATGGATCTGTCGGTACCGTTGATACAGGTAATGCAAGTTCTGGCGGTACAGGTTATGGGGTAGATGGCGCAGCAGAGGCTGGCGTGCTTGCTCAAATTGGCTTCAGCTACGACGGCGGTTCTGGTGAAGGTGCATCAGAGATGTTTTCTGTCAGCTTAGACGAACATACAATGATTGCTAAAGTCGGTATATCCAACCTCTACTTAAATGAAGGCGACAATGGCGTAGATGAGGCTGGCCATTGGGCAGCATATCGAGAAGGTATTCTGGTCGCTGAGGGCGATTTCATTGCGAGCGATTTAGCGGATGGCAATAACAACAGCGGTTATCTAAACATCGGTCCTGATGAGACTGGCTTTAAAGCCTTTGATGAACTTCAGTTTACTGCCGTTGGTCCTGCATTTGAAAAAAACGGAAACGCTAATGCCGATTCAAGTGACTACTACGTCACTTCTGTTACCACCGATGGCCTAACGGGTGACGGAACCGATATATTGCGCGGTGGTCGTGGCGACGATGTCATTCTTGGTGGCGACAACGCCAAGGGTGGCGTACCTGAACTCGATCCTGATACGGGTTACTACGATGTAAGTAACTTCAGAGGGACTATTGATGTCACTATGGAAGGCACCGAAGCGGGCTTCGAAAATTCGTTTGGTTACTTCACAAAAGACAGTGAAGGCAATGTAAACGCTGAAGTCATTTGGGGAAATGTGAAGGATCACCTTCCAAACTCTGAAGCTGGCAACAGCTTTAGTCTCGATTTGGGGCACTGTGATGATTGCGTTGATACGCTCGGGTTCTTCATTATCCCAGATGGCGGGAATGACGGTTTCGTCTCAGGCGAAAGTATCGCAATTGACTTAAACACTCAACAAGCGACAAGCTCTAACAATAGTGACCACCCCTTCTTGCTGGGCGTACAAGATTTAGTCGGTAGTAACGGCAACCTTACCTTAGATGTTAGCGGCATTAACAACTTCAATCCGGGTACAGAACTCGGAAATCAGTTCTGGAATGACAACCCTGGCGGTGATGGTGACTTCGATGATGTGGTAACCACCGTTGAAATCGACGACCAACCAGAGCAATTGTTTGGTGGTAAAGGCGATGATTGGCTTGATGGCGGAGACGGAATCGACCATATCAAAGGCGGTAAAGGCGATGACATCATCATTGGTGGTGGTGGTGCAGACGAAATCCGTGGGGGTAAAGGCAACGATACAGTAGCCTTTGATGCAGAGGATACTCTAATTCATGGTGGTAAAGGGTTCGATGTACTGGTCGCCAATGACCCTGGTGGTGTCGATATCGACATGTCGAAGGGGTCAAACATCAATGGGTTTGAAGCAGTCATAGGGGGAGACTCAGCTAATGACAAACTGACTATTTCTCTAGGTAAAACCTTCAATCAAAACCATGACCTTGATGGTAATAGAGCAAAGAACGACGACCAAGTTGCTGAATTCTTTGCTTTAGGAATTGAAGATATCGACGCAAGTCATCTTCAAGGATTCCAATACCAAACCGCAACATCAGTGACGCTAGACCAAGATATGCAAGATAAACTTGGACTCGATGGAACTGAAACGATTACCGCTTATAGCTTCACCAAAGGAGGCAAAGAAGTCATCATCTACACTGATGCATCCTTTGATGGTGATTTCATTGGCGTTAATGAAGTTTAATTGCTTTTTGAACTAGTAAATCAGAAACAAAGTTAAAGGACTTATTGCTTGTGTAATAAGTCCTTTTTGCTTCAAAGAGCTACTCAACTAATTCCTATACAAACCCTAAATAAGAACGGCGCTCAATGAGCGCCGTTTTGTTAACTGTGTGAATACCGTGCAATTAGCTAAGGGGTCTTAGGTAAGCAAGGAAACGCTTCTCTGCGAATTTGAAAATCGCGATAATGATGAACGTTAGTGCCATGTAGAACAGACCTGCCGTTAGGAAAGATTCGAATGGGGCATAGTAACGAGAGTTAACCAAACGAGCTGCACCGGTTAGATCCATAATGGTTACGATACCAGCTACCGCAGAGCCGTGAAGCATAAAGATCACTTCGTTACTGTAAGCGGGCAATGCTCGGCGTAGTGCGCTTGGCAAAATGATGCGGCGGTAAGTCTTTGGTGTACTCATGCCGTACGCTTTTGCTGCTTCAACTTCACCTTTCGGTAAGCCGTTAATGGCACCGCGAATGATCTCTGCTGTATATGCTGATGTGTTAAGAATGAATGCTACTAGAGCACAGAACCAAGCGTTTTCCCATAGTGTGTCTTTTACTGGGAAGAACTGATCCATACCGTAGTAAATCAGATACAACTGCACCAATAACGGCGTACCACGGAAGAAATAAATGAACGACCAAGCCGGAGCGTTAATCAGCATATTTGGGCTGTTACGAGCGATCGCTAATGGTATGGCTACGAATAAGCCAATAATCAAAGCGACACAAACCATCCAAGCCGTTGTCCACAAACCACCAAGGTAAATCGGCAGGCTTTCAATTATCAATGAAAAGTCCATAACTACCTCGCGTGGATACTGAATTTACGTTCAACCAGCTTAAGTAAGCCCGTCGAAACACTGGTGAAGAATAAGAAGATAATCGCCACTGTCATATAGAAGGTAAATGGCATTTTGGTTGAACCTGCCGCCAGTGCGCTAACACGTACCATATCTTCTAGGCCAATAATGGAAACCAACGCGGTAGTTTTAAGTAAAACCAACCAGTTGTTACCAAAGCCCGGCAGTGCGTGACGAATCATTTGCGGTAACAGGATACGACGGAACGCTAGAACAGGTCCCATGCCATAGGCCTTTGCTGCTTCCATTTCACCGCTATCAACCGCCATGATCGCTCCACGGAAGGTTTCAGCCATGTAAGCGCCAAAGATGAATCCAATGGTTAAGACACCAGCAACAAATGGACTGACATCAATATAATCAGGTAAGTAAGCGGTCCACTCGTGGTTAGGATCACTTGATGTGAACCACTCATTGAGCCACTCATTGATGGAATACAAACTGTTGTTTAAAAGGATTTGTCCACCAAAGAAAATCAGCATCATCAAGACGAGATCAGGAATGCCTCGAATGACGGTTGTGTAGAGGGTTGCAATAGCACGAGCCCAGCGATAAGGCGCGAGTTTTGCTAAGGCACCTAGCATACCAAGAACCATAGCTAAAATTAGCGACAGCAAGGCAACTTCGATTGTGAGCACCGCCCCTTTCAGGATCGACGCTTCATATCCTTGTAAATCAAACATAATGGATTCCAACAGAACTGCGAAAAAGTTGGTAAGACAGGGAGAGGAGAACCTCTCCCTTAAGAATTGACGCTAAAGATTACTGACCGTATACGTCGTAGTTGAAGTATTTAGCCGCGATATCTTGGTAGATGCCTTTTTCACGTAGTGAAAGGATTGCCGCATCTAATTGCTTAGTCAGATCTTTGTCTTGCTTACGAACAGCAATACCCATACCTTCACCGAACCACTTAGGATCCGTTAGAGAGGGGCCAACAAACTCGTAGTCTTCACCACCAGCTTTGTTCAGCACGCCTTCTTCTAGAGCAGATGCATCACCTAGTACAGCAGCAACACGACCGTTTGCTAGATCAAGGTAAGCTTCGTCGAATGAACCGTAACGAACGATCTCTACTGTATCGCCGTAGTTGTCTGTTAGGTATTTATCGTGAGTTGTTGCACGTTGAACTGCAATCTTTTGACCGCTTAGATCATCAAAGTTAAGGCCTGCACCTTTCTTAGCGATGAACTTGTTTGGGATAAGTGCGTATTTACCAGTGAAGTCGATTTTTTTCTTACGCTCTTCCGTGATAGACATTGCCGCGATGATCGCATCATATTTACGAGCAAGTAGAGAAGGAATGATACCATCCCAGTCTTGTGCAACGATCTTACACTGCACCTGCATTTCAGTACAAAGTGCGTTAGCCATATCGACATCGAAGCCTTTCAGTGACCCGTCAGCTTCTGTCCAGCTAAATGGAGGGTAAGCACCTTCAATACCAAAGCGTACTGTTTTCCATTCTTTTGCTTGAGCTACGCCCGTTGCAGCAGTTGCAGCAAGTGCCGCGACTAATAACCACTTTTTCATATCCCTACTCCTGTGATTTAGGTTTTTATGTTTTGCTAGTTTTAATATTGTGTTTGTTGTTGCTTATTAACTTACTTGTTGTGTTTTATTGTTCACACCGTCGCTGTTTACCGTTGGCAACGGCGTTTCAATTCTGATTAGTAAATCGATGAGATAAATTGTTGTAAACGTTCAGATTCAGGTTCCGTAAACAGTTTAGCTGGATCGCCCTGTTCTTCCACTAGACCTTGGTGCAGGAACATCACATGGTTTGATACGTCGCGTGCGAAAGCCATTTCGTGCGTTACCACAAGCATGGTTCTGCCCTCTTCTGCTAGATCGCGCATTACACCAAGCACTTCGCCTACTAACTCAGGGTCTAATGCCGATGTTGGTTCATCAAACAGCATAACTTCAGGATCAACCGCTAGCGCTCGCGCAATAGCAGCACGTTGTTGTTGTCCGCCAGACAAATGACCTGGGTAGTAATCTTTACGCTCATACAGACCGACTTTCTTCAGTAGTAACTCTGCATTTTCAATCGCTTGTGCTTTAGGTACACCTAGGACGTGAACAGGCGCTTCGATAACATTTTCGAGAACGGTCAGGTGAGACCACAGATTGAAACCCTGAAAAACCATCGCTAGGCGAGAACGGATTCGCTGTACTTGTTTTTCATTGGCAGGAACTGAAACACCTTGGCGGTTGTTTTTCATTTGAATTAATTCGCCATTAACCCAAATCTCGCCGGCGGTAGGTGTCTCTAAAAGGTTGATACATCTAAGGAAAGTACTTTTACCAGACCCAGAAGATCCAATAATCGAGACTACATCGCCTTTATGCGCAGAAAGTGAAATTCCCTTTAAAACTTCATTTTGACCAAACGTTTTGTGTAGATCCTTTATGTCCAGCGCTGGTACATCTTTCATGCGCTTTCTCTCCCAAGTTTGTGAAAATGCAAGGTACTCCGACCTTTTCATGCGATACAAACTAGCACCACACGGAATAACATGCAACAAATTATTAACCTAATAATTTGGAATAAATAGCGATTCACTCTGACTTATTATGCAAAAGGTAGCGTTTTCACCTCAATTACATGAATAGCAGTTATAAACAAGCCCCGATTAACGGGGCTTATTTGTTTTATTTTTGTTAAGCAGGCGCTATTTTGTAAGCATCAAATAGTCTTGGTTCTGAACCTTTACACCCGTTTTGTTTAGTGTAACTTCATTAACAACAAGCCCATCTAAATCTTCATCTAAGTCCGTTACATTACCGTGCGCAAACGCAGTCATGAAATCATAACCTGTAATCTCCGACTCTGCTGTCTCAACAAGAACAGTCTGATGAATGGGATCTGAGGTAGGATCTAACTTCAATTCAGCCTTAACAGTATCTGAGTAGTCGTAGTAGTGAAGCTCTGGTAAAACAATTGTATCTTCCAAATGAGTAAATACTTTATGTGTCAATTTATGAAGGCCGCCACTTAGGCTTTCTGTTGTGTAGGCAACTCTCATTTTTCCGACTTCATCTGTAAAACTAAAATCAAGGTCTAAGTTATTACCAGCAAGATTTGGTGAGTCAGTCGGCAACGAACTTAAGTCATAAAATGAGTCTGGAGCGATATCTACGTCCCAAGAACCTTCAACATATAACTTCTTGTTGAGATCAATATTCCAGCCATTAAGCGGAGTGTCTGATTCAACATTTAAGCTCCAGTGTTCAGTATTTGGCTCATCCGGACTTGTAAAGTCACCTTGCGTGCTTGGAATTGTTGCTATGCCATAACTAAAATCACCCTGACTAACCTTAATCTCAACATTCGAGTAATCAAAGTCATTTGTGTGCGTCAGTTGAGCTTTGTTTCCTGCCATATCAACCAGTAACAATGGATCGGCGTTACTCCAAGCTCTTACACCATATTGATGCAAATACCCATCTTTAAATTGCGTAACAATGGTTGATTCAGGTGTCCCATTAGGCAGAGCCCGTACATCTAACTTATCAATCGAATACGTCGGCACAGACTCTTCTTTTAGCTGGGATTGAAAGTTATAATCTCCACCACCAGAAGCTACGGCAAGGTAAGACAAGTCATTTCGTGTTGTCTTACCAAAGTTATCACCTTTGTCGCAACTACTAACAGCTTCACGGTTCATACCAAACGTAGTTGTTCTCAGAGTAAGATCTTCCAAATATTCTTTAGAAAATGTATTAGCTGTGAAGTGTGTGTTGTTCGCTTCGCGAATTTGGAACGTAACAAAGCCACCATCAGGTATACCTTCCAAGGTAAACGAGAGCTTCAAATTACTTGGGACAATTAAATCACCAACCATTGAACCAGCCGCATCCGAATAGTATGCAACCACATTTTCATTGTTGAGCTGTGACTCAATTGCTGGTTGGTAAGTCAACACCGTCGCTTGCTGACTACTATTATCTCTTCGCTCGTATACGGTACAGTTCGAAGTGTTGCTACTTTCAAGGATTGTATTCGGGGCAGAGAACGAAAATTCAAACTTTGTTGATGGTGTACCACCACCACCGCCACCGCCGCTTCCGCCGCCACAACCAACCAGTAGTCCTGAGATCATTGCCGCTAGTGGCAACATTTGTGTCTTTTTCATCGATTTTCGTCCTGTTTGTGGCAACAGCTCGCCAAAATTAAATATCTATCAGCGATTAAGCAAAAAGTAAGCCAATCACTAAAAATGGAATTTACAAAGGATAAGAACTGTGACGAGACGATGAAAACGTCAGTTTGTGAAAACAAATTACACTTTTTATCAACGGTACGTTAATGAATCGCTGCGTTTTGTAGCTTTCTTTCACATATACTCATAAAGTGATCAAGATCAATCACCCTAAAGGGTAAGCTTGTTAGACTCCTCAGCAAAGAATAAGGCATTAAAAATGCCAAACATTTCTTTTAACTTAGCTGCATAAAGCACAGCAAAACCGTGCAACATAATGTTAATGAGTTATAACTAAGAAATAACGCAATTACGCAATTACGCGAACTTATAGAATTCAATTTTAGAATTACTAACAAAAAATATGAGGAATCTATGTCAGACGTTGTCAATAATGCGAACTCTGAAGTAGAAGAGAAAAGCTATAAAGAGCTACACCGTCCTGCTTCTGAATTTGAGAGCCGCTCAGATTATCTAGATCACGAACTTCAAATCATGAAGCCTCGCCGCTTCGGTTTAAACCTTCCAGGTCGTGACTTCCGCTTTGAACTTGAAGATCTTGTTCCTGCACTTGCTGGTACTATTGGTATCATTGCGATGTACTCTGCAGTAATGATGTCGTGGGCTGATGGCCTAACTCAAGCTTGGGATCACGTAAACCTAGGTAAAGACTTCGCAATTGAAGTCGCTCGTGTAGAAATGCTTATTCCTGCACTACTGTTTTGTATCCTTGCTTCTGGTTTCTTTAACCCTAAAGCAAACCTTGCCGGCAACCACGGCCCAATGATCCCTCTTATCGGTACCATCGCTCTCGCTGGTGCTCACCCTCTTGCATTGGCCATCCTGATCGGTGTGTTCGGTCTCATCCTAAGTTTCCTAAAAGGCGGATCTAAACTTGTTAACCTAACTTCTGAAGGTACAGCAGGTGGCTTGCTCATATTCTTAGGCTTAACCGGTACCATGAGCCAAATCAACTCAATTCAAGCATGGGCGGTTGGTCTTCAATCTTCTACTGTTGAAGCGGGTAGCATGGGTTACGTGGGTCTTATCGTTCTTGCTATTACTATTGCTATCTACGCTTTCTTAGCAAAAGTGAACAAGCGTTGGTTAGCTATTCCAGTTTGTGCGTTTACAGGCCTTGCTATTGCATTAGCATTAGGCGCTGGTTTCGATATCGTGTTCGAAACTGAAATGGGCATTCCAAACCTAAACCCAGTTTACTGGTGGGGTTCGACTTCTGAAGGTTGGATGCTTGGCTTGCCAAATGTTGAGCACTTCATCGCTTCGCTACCGTTCGCTATTCTTGCAGTAGCAATGTGGTCACCAGACTTCCTAGGTCACCGTATCTTCCAAGAGCTGAACTACCCTAAACGTTCTGAAAAAGTTCTGATGGACGTAGATGACACAATGACGATGTGTTCTGTTCGTCAAATGGTCGGTACTGCAGTAGGTGGTGGTAACATCACATCTTCTTGGGGTACTTACATGATCCCAGCAGCAATCGCGAAACGTCCAATCCCTGGCGGCGCTATCTTGCTTGGTTCTCTGTGTATTATTGTTGCGATTCTTGGCTTCCCAATGGACGTTGCAGTATGGCCACCAGTAATGCGTGTAGCACTACTTGTAGGTGTATCACTACCTCTACTTGAAGCGGGTATGCAAATGGTCAAGGATTCAAAAGATTCTCAAGCAGCGGGTATCTGTATCTTCGGTTCAGCGGTTGTTAACCCAGTATTAGCATGGGCATTAACGATGCTTCTTGATAACAACGGTCTAATTGGTGATAAAGAACGTGCGAAGCGTCTATCATTTGTAGACAAGATTGTTATCCCTGTCGGCGTTTTGGTTATCTGTCTGGTAGCAATGCTTGCGGTTGGTATGCTAGAAAGTCAATATGGCCTGAAAGCTTGGCTATAATAGTCCTTACTACACATAAGTAGTATTCGGATTAAAAAAAAGTTTGGGTGGCAACCCTTGTCACTCAAATTTTTTCAACTTTTTTTGGCATTTATTGATTTAGTTTAAGGTTTACAGAAATTTTTTAGCGTAGTCTTGAATTCATAGAGTAAAGACAACATATAAAAGGTAGTGACAATATATATAACCATATGACGCTTATATGCTCATATATATTGTTATTAATAAGAGTGTACTACCCTTACGAGGGGCGCTGGCTCAACAGTGTTAATGTACGTATTTTTTCTACTAAAAAGGTAGGTATGTCATGGCAGAGCAATTTGCTAAAGCTTGGGAAGATTTTGCTGCAGGTGAGTGGCAAAGCGAAGTAAACGTTCGTGATTTCATTCAAAAGAACTACACGCCGTATGAAGGCGACGAGTCTTTCCTAGTTTCTGAGGGTACTGAAGCAACTAACAAGCTTTGGTCTTCGGTAATGGAAGGTATCAAACAGGAAAACGCAACTAAAGCACCTGTAGATTTCGATACTTCTGTTATCTCTACCATTACTGCTCACGATGCAGGTTACATTGAGAAAGATCTTGAGACTATCGTTGGTCTACAAACTGAGAAGCCACTAAAACGTGCAATCATCCCTAACGGTGGTGTACGTATGGTTGAAGGTTCTTGTAAAGCATACGGTGAAACTCTTGACCCAATGGTTTCAAAAATCTACTCAGAATACCGCAAAACACACAATGCTGGCGTTTTCGATATCTACACTCCTGATATCCTAAAATGTCGTAAGTCTGGTGTTCTGACTGGTCTTCCTGATGCTTACGGCCGTGGTCGTATCATTGGTGACTACCGTCGTGTTGCACTTTACGGTATTGATTTCCTAATGAAAGACAAAGCTGCTCAATTCGCTTCTCTACAAGAGCGTTTCGAGAACGGCGAAGATCTTTCTGCAACAATGCAATTGCGTGAAGAGATCTCTGAGCAACATCGTGCTCTAGGTCAAATCAAGCAAATGGCTGAGAAATACGGTTTCGATATCTCTGAGCCAGCTCAAACAGCTCAAGAAGCTATCCAGTGGACTTACTTCGGCTACCTAGCTGCTGTTAAATCTCAAAACGGTGCTGCAATGTCTCTAGGTCGTACTTCGACTTTCCTAGACATCTACATCGAGCGTGATATCGCTGCTGGCAAGATCACTGAAGAACAAGCACAAGAAATGATCGACCACTTCGTAATGAAACTGCGTATGGTTCGTTTCCTACGTACTCCTGAGTACGATGAGCTGTTCTCTGGCGACCCAATCTGGGCAACAGAGTCTATGGGTGGTATGGGTATCGACGGTCGTACGCTAGTAACGCGTTCGAACTTCCGTTTCCTAAACTCTCTATACACTATGGGTCCTTCTCCAGAGCCAAACATCACTGTTCTTTGGTCTGAGCAACTACCTGACGGCTTCAAGCGTTTCTGTGCGAAGGTATCTATCGATACTTCTTCTATCCAGTACGAAAATGATGACCTAATGCGTCCTGACCTAGAGTCTGATGATTACGCTATCGCTTGTTGTGTATCTCCAATGATCGTTGGTAAGCAAATGCAGTTCTTCGGTGCTCGTGCTAACCTTGCGAAAACAATGCTTTACGCAATCAACGGCGGTGTGGACGAGAAACTTAAGATGCAAGTTGGTCCTGTTTCAGACAAGATCACTGACGAAGTTCTTAACTACGATGACGTAATGGGTCGCCTAGACACATTCATGGACTGGTTAGCTAAGCAATACGTGACTGCACTAAACAGCATTCACTACATGCACGACAAGTACAGCTACGAAGCGTCTCTAATGGCTCTTCATGACCGTGACGTTCGTCGTACTATGGCTTGTGGTATCGCTGGTCTATCTGTTGCAGCTGACTCACTATCTGCAATCAAGTTCGCGACTGTTAAACCAATCCGTGACGAAGATGGCATCGCAACTGACTTCGAAATCGAAGGCGATTACCCTAAATACGGTAACAACGACTCTCGTGTAGATGATATTGCTTGTGAACTAGTTTCTACGTTCATGAACAAGATCCGTAAGCTTAAGACTTACCGTAACTCTATCCCTACACAGTCAGTTCTTACTATCACGTCTAACGTTGTATACGGTAAGAAAACTGGTAACACTCCAGACGGTCGTCGTGCTGGCGCTCCTTTCGCTCCTGGTGCAAACCCAATGCACGGTCGTGATGAGAAAGGTGCTGTAGCATCACTAACGTCTGTAGGTAAACTACCATTTGCTGACGCACAAGATGGTATCTCTTACACGTTCTCTATCGTGCCAAACGCACTAGGTAAAGAACAAGACAGCCAACGTGCTAACCTTGCAGGCCTAATGGATGGTTACTTCCACCACGAAGCTGGCATTGAAGGTGGTCAACACCTTAACGTTAACGTTCTTAACCGCGAAACTCTTGAAGACGCAGTTAAGCACCCTGAGAAATACCCTCAGCTAACAATCCGTGTATCTGGTTACGCTGTTCGCTTTAACTCTCTAACTGCAGAGCAACAAGCTGACGTAATCGCACGTACATTTACTGAGTCTCTATAAGCTCACGCTCAATAGACAGTAAATAATATTAGCCTCGCCAATGTGCGGGGCTTTTTTATATCTGAAATAAATCGCACTACACTCACCTATCCCGCGAAATGTTAGGTTGAGCAAAAAAGCACCCTGCCATTCACTTTTTTTCCACAAATTCTGTCAAATTACGGTAATATCGCGGTTCATAATTTAAGAGTAACTGCTCCATGAAATACCTGCGTTGTTTACCCCTGATTCTTCTCTCTTTCTCATCTTTAGCCTCTGAGCGTTCTACGTTAACTTTTGCTTTAGATAATGATGGTATTTTTGGTGTCGACCAAGACTATACCAACGGCTTATTTCTGGGTTACACATCATCAAGTATTACGCCATATAACTGGGTAAAACCATTGAGTCTTTCCTACTGGGGCGCAAGCTCTCTAGACAAGTGGGAAATCACCATTGGCCACAAGATGTATACGCCTTCTGACATTGAGTTAGAAACGCCATCGCCTAATGATCGCCCATACGCAGGTTACCTTCACACTGAATTCAATTACATCAGCTTAAACCCACAGCAAGCCCAGCGTTTTAATATCACGTTTGGTACTACGGGCGAACGTGCACTGTCTGAAGATGCTCAAAAGCTGGTTCACTCGATCACAAAATCAGATGAGCCGATGGGTTGGGAATACCAAGTTGATGATGAGTGGGCGGGAAGCGTTGGTTACCTAAGCCATTTCAACCTAATGCGTAATCAAGCTCTTGCGAATACTGACTACGAAATCTCTAACGTTTCTGAAATCAACGTCGGTAACTTTAGAAGTGATATCTCGACTGGTTTTATGTTCCGTTGGGGTACGGACTTAGGCGGTAACTTTGGTGCTGCTAACATCACCACAGAAAACCCATTCAAACCTGGCATGATCGGCGCATCAAACGCTGGTTGGTTTACCTATGCAGGCCTTGAAGGTCGTTACCGATTCAACGACCTAACTATCGAAGGCGATCGTTCTGAAATCGAAGATAATTGGCCGAACCCAGAACAATACGATGTCACTTTAGAGAATATTCAAGCAACAGCTGTATTGGGTGTCGCTTGGTATAACCAATACGTTGGTGCCTCTTTCGCACTAACAGCAAAAACACCGGATTACGAAGAAGCAAAAGAGTCTGTTTATACCACTGGCGGTATCACAATGTTTGCTTTCTTCTAGCCACCAGTAAGGGCTTTCGTCCTTTACTTTTCCAGTTTAATAAAGGCAATCATCTTCACAGGTGGTTGCCTTTATTTTTAAAGGTCTCGTTACCATTTGACCCTATTTTATGTACCGTTTTTGTAATAAAATAAACGGTATAAATTCCTCTACGAGAATAGCTCATGTCTACAACTGGTCGCATTCACTCATTCGAATCTTGTGGTACTGTCGATGGCCCTGGTATCCGCTTTATTGTGTTTCTTCAAGGCTGCTTAATGCGCTGTATGTACTGCCACAATCGCGATACATGGGATCTTCATGACGGAAAGGAAGTAACGGTCGAAGAGATCATTAACGAAGCAAAATCATACCGTCATTTCATGAAAGCTTCTGGCGGTGGTATCACTTGTTCAGGTGGCGAAGCGATGCTACAGCCTGAGTTTGTTCGTGACTTTTTCCGTGCAGCTCAAGCCGAAGGCATTCACACTTGTCTTGATACTAATGGCTACATTCGTAAGCACACAGAAGTGGTTGATGAAGTACTTGAAGCCTCTGATTTAGTAATGCTTGATCTTAAGCACATGCGAGACGAGATCCACCACGATTTCATTGGTGTATCAAACCGACGTACTCTGGATTTTGCACGCTACCTGCACAAAATTGGCAAGAAAACTTGGATTCGCTATGTGATTGTTCCTGGCTACACGGACACGCCTGAAGATGCTCATCTGCTAGGTGAATTCATCAAAGACATGGATAACATCGAGAAAGTAGAGCTGCTTCCATACCATAAGCTGGGTGCACATAAGTGGGAAGCACTTGGTTTTGACTACCCTCTTGAAGGTACAAATCCGCCAAGCAAAGAGAAAATGGACGAGATTGTTGCTGTTCTTAGCCAGTACCATTCAAACGTAAAATACTAATCTAGACTGACGTTCATAGTGATTTCAAGCGCCTCAATTTCGATTGGGGCGTTTTCTTTTCGAGCCAAACAATCCTTTCACTTTTCTTTACAACTTTTGTTTATCAATTCAAAAAATCATATTAAATCCGTGTTGAGATCATGTTTCCACTCGTAGGAATGCTGTTACTCTTACTACAACAAAAGAATACAACATTTAGTTTTTTAGTGAGGCTCCTCCCATGGAAATGACCAATGCTCAGCGTCTGATTCTATCAAATCAATACTACCTAATGTCTCAAATGGATCCTGAGAACTCCGCTAAATACCAACGTCTACAAACGATTGTAGAACGTGGTTACGAACTCCAAATGCGTGAACTTAACAAAGAGTTTGGTTGTTTGACTGAAGCAGAATGTCGCGAAATTATCGACATCATGGAGATGTACCATGCAATGCAAGAGTCGAACAAAATGCTTGCAGAACAAGAGCGTGCTGAAGTAGACCAACGTCGCCTGCAGTTCTTAGGTTTTGATATCGCTTCTGAAGCGCAGATCGTACACTACGTGCGTTTCCTTGTTGATTCTGAAGGTCTTTACCCTCAATTCGACAAAGCCGATCACCACTTCAATAGCCAGATGCCAATGCTAGAGAAGTACCGTCGCATGCTAACAACATGGCGCAACTGCCCTCGTCAGTACCACCTATGTGCGACAGAGCTATCTCAAATCTTTAGCGCTTAATTCGTTAATAGATCAGCGATAACTTTTAAAAAGTTTCAAGAAAAAGGGTTACTCATCATGAGTAACCCTTTTTTTATTCGAATCACTTGAACTAGAAAACGCAAGCAGCGTCAAATAACGCAGTAACCTTCTAGAGTATCAATTTACCATTTCAAACATAATGAGAATCAATAACGACTTTTTTGATAAACCATTCTCACATTCTCTTGTTATTTTCTGATAGCCAAGCGCATTAGACCGTTCATCATGCAAGATTATTAATAAGGCTCGACTATGTATTTAACATACATAAATCCAGCACGGGTATTATTAAGCGACCTAAAATCTCAAAACAAACGACCAGATCCCCTCGAATGTAAAATAATTGGATTCTACGCGCCTCAAGTTGCCTATTGCGCTCGCCACGTTTTTCACACGCAAAATTGTAAATAAATACATAATTGTTAAGCAAAATTGTGGAAGCGGGTCTAACCTTAAAATGTAGGGAGAGCCTATTTTTCAATCGCTCGTCAGTTTTGACTGGTTAACAAGGGGAATGTGACTATGAGTATCTTTGACCACTATCAATCACGTTATGAAGCAGCCAAGGAAGAAGAGCTGACATTGCAGGAGTTCTTAGGGCTGTGTAAAGACGATAAAAGTGCTTACGCTAATGCTGCCGAGCGCTTATTACTAGCCATTGGCGAACCGGAGGTTATTGACACTGCTCAAGACCCTCAACTGAGTCGTATTTTCTCGAACCGTGTCATCTCACGCTACAGCGAATTTAAAGATTTCTACGGTATGGAAGATGCGATTGAACAGATTGTTTCTTACTTAAAACATGCTGCGCAAGGTTTAGAAGAACGTAAACAAATCCTTTACCTACTTGGCCCTGTGGGCGGTGGTAAATCTTCTCTCGCTGAAAAACTCAAAGCCCTGATGCAGAAACTACCAATCTATGTATTGTCTGCTGACGGTGAACGAAGCCCAGTAAACGATCACCCATTCTGTCTATTCGACGTTAACGAAGACGGCGACTTATTGAAGAATGAATATGGCATTGAGAAACGCTATCTTCGCTCAATTATGTCTCCGTGGGCAGCGAAACGTCTGCACGATTTTGGCGGTGATATTTCCAAATTCAAAGTCATCAAACTGCGCCCTTCTATTCTCGATCAAGTTGCGATCGCGAAAACGGAGCCAGGTGATGAAAACAACCAAGATATCTCGTCTCTGGTTGGTAAAGTTGATATTCGTAAACTTGAACACTTCTCTCAAGATGATCCTGATGCCTACAGCTACTCTGGTGCGCTTTGTAAAGCCAACCAAGGTGTGATGGAATTCGTGGAGATGTTCAAAGCGCCAATCAAAGTATTACACCCTCTACTTACGGCAACACAAGAAGGTAACTTCAACGGTACCGAAGGGCTTTCTGCACTGCCATTTGACGGTATGATTCTCGCTCACTCGAACGAATCTGAGTGGCAGACCTTCCGTAACAACAAAAACAACGAAGCATTCCTCGACCGTGTGTACATTGTAAAAGTCCCTTACTGTCTGCGTGTGTCTGAAGAAGTTAAGATCTACAAGAAACTGCTTGAGCACAGTGAGCTATCCCAAGCGCCTTGCTCACCAAGCACACTCGATCTGCTATCGCAATTCAGCATTCTTTCGAGACTAAAAGAGCCTGAAAACTCATCTCTATTCTCTAAGATGCGTGTTTACGATGGTGAGACTCTAAAAGACACCGATCCAAAAGCGAAGAGCTACCAAGAGTACCGAGATTATGCTGGCGTTGACGAAGGCATGTCTGGGCTATCAACGCGTTTCGCCTTTAAGATCCTGTCTCGTGTGTTTAACTTCGACCAAGCCGAAGTGGCCGCGAACCCAGTGCACCTGTTCTACGTTATTGAGCAGCAAATCGAACGGGAGCAGTTCCCTCAAGAGACCGCCGAGAAGTACCTAGAGTTCTTGAAAGGATACCTAGTGCCACGCTACGTAGAGTTCATCGGTAAAGAAATTCAAACCGCTTATCTAGAGTCTTACTCTGAGTACGGTCAGAATATCTTCGACCGCTATGTCACCTACGCAGATTTCTGGATTCAAGACCAAGAGTACCGCGACCCAGAAACAGGCCAACTATTTGACCGTGCTTCTCTGAATGGTGAACTAGAGAAAATCGAGAAGACAGCCGGTATCAGTAACCCTAAAGACTTCCGAAATGAGATTGTGAACTTTGTGCTTCGTGCCAAAGCCAACAATAACGGTCAAAACCCAGTGTGGACGAGCTACGAGAAACTGCGCACTGTGATTGAGAAGAAAATGTTCTCTAACACAGAAGAGCTACTTCCTGTTATTTCGTTCAATGCTAAGACCTCAACGGATGATCAGAAAAAACATGACGACTTCGTTGCTCGTATGATGGAAAAAGGCTACACCGAGAAGCAAGTGAGACTGCTATCTGAGTGGTACCTAAGAGTTCGTAAATCCTCATAACTAAACGGTATTGAGCTGCTCAACTGAGCAGCTCGTATAAACCAATAACTTTTATACCTTAGTAAATCAATAACTCTTATACCCGAATAAAAAGTAGGATCGCGACATCAGCTGAGAGGGAGTTCTTATGGCACAATTTATCGATCGGAGGCTCAATGGCAAAAATAAGAGTGCTGTGAATAGACAGCGTTTCTTACGACGCCATAAAGAGCAAATCAAAGAATCTGTGGCCGATGCAGTTAACCGACGCTCAATCACCAATACAGAAACAGGTGAAGACGTCACTATTCCCCATAAAGACATCAAAGAGCCGAACTTTCACCAAGGTCAAGGCGGCGTAAGAGAGCGCGTTCACCCAGGTAATGATCAGTTCATCACTGGCGATAAAATCGAACGCCCTAAAGGTGGTGGTCAAGGTGGTGGCTCAGGCCAAGGCGACGCAAGCCCTGATGGCGAAGGCCAAGATGAATTTACCTTCCAAATTTCAAAAGATGAGTATCTTGATATTCTCTTTGAAGATTTAGCTCTACCTAATCTAGAGAAAAATCAGGTCAACAAAATCACCGAATGGAAAACTCACCGCTCTGGTTACCAAAGCGCGGGGATTCCATCCAACATCGCTATCGTTCGTTCACTACAGCAATCTCTGGCTCGTAGAACCGCGATGACAGCAGGTAAAAAGCGCGAGCTTAACCTACTGATGGAACAGCTTGACCAAGTTAAAATGACGGAGCCGGCACAACCTTTTGAGGAAGGTCGCCTCAAAGAAGAGATTGCCGAGTTACGTAAAAAGATTGAAAGCGTGCCGTTCATTGACACCTTCGACTTACGTTTTAAAAACTACGAGAAGCGCCCTATTCCATCTAGCCAAGCCGTGATGTTCTGTCTAATGGATGTATCGGGCTCTATGGATCAGGCCACAAAAGATATTGCGAAGCGCTTTTATGTTCTTCTGTATCTGTTCTTAAATCGCACCTACGAAAACGTCGATGTTGTGTTTATTCGTCACCATACTCAGGCTAAAGAGGTCGACGAACATGAGTTTTTCTACTCACAAGAAACGGGTGGCACCATTGTTTCAAGCGCACTGAAACTGATGAAGGAAATTGTCGCAGACCGCTACCCTGCTAATGAGTGGAACATCTATGCAGCACAAGCCTCTGATGGCGATAACTGGGCTGATGACTCTCCTCGCTGTAAAGAGTTACTGGTCAATACGCTTCTGCCAACTTGCCAATATTACTCTTACATCGAAATAACACGCCGCTCTCATCAAACACTTTGGCACGAATACGAAAAACTCGAGAGTAGCTTTGACAACTTCGCCATGAAAAACATTAAAACGGTGGATGATATTTTTCCTGTGTTTAGAGAACTGTTCCAGAAAGAGACAGCGTAAGGGAGTTTGCCATGACAGCGAAATCAAACGTTGCAGAGAAAAACAAAGCTGCAAAAAAGAAAAACGACAAGATGCTGCCTGATGGTCCAGATTGGACGTTCAACCTCTTGGAGAAATACCACGTAGAAATCAAACGTGTTGCGCAGCATTACCGTTTAGATACTTACCCAAACCAGATTGAAGTGATTACTTCAGAACAGATGATGGATGCCTACTCGAGCATTGGTATGCCTATCAATTACAACCACTGGTCTTTTGGTAAGAAATTCATTCAAACCGAGCAAAACTACAAGCATGGCCAAATGGGCTTGGCATACGAAATCGTAATCAACTCCGATCCGTGTATCGCTTACCTGATGGAAGAGAACACGGTCACAATGCAGGCGCTGGTAATGGCTCACGCTTGTTATGGCCACAACTCTTTCTTTAAAGGCAACTACCTGTTCCAAACATGGACCGATGCCAGTTCCATCATCGATTACTTGTTGTTTGCTAAGAAGTACATCAGTGGTTGTGAAGAGAAATATGGTGTTGCTGAAGTCGAGCAGCTCCTTGATTCTTGTCACGCACTGATGAATTACGGCGTAGACCGATACAAACGCCCTGAGAAGATTTCCATTGCAGAAGAGACAGCAAGACAAGAAGAACGCGAAGCTTATCTGCAATCTCAAGTGAATGAGCTATGGCGAACCGTTCCTCAAAATAAAAGTAAGGAAGAAGAGACCAAGATCCGCTTTCCTAGCGAGCCTCAAGAAAACATTCTCTACTTTATCGAGAAGAACGCACCACTGCTTGAACCTTGGCAACGAGAGTGTGTTCGCATCGTTCGCAAAGTGAGCCAATACTTCTACCCTCAAAAACAAACTCAAGTGATGAACGAAGGCTGGGCAACCTTCTGGCATTACACCATTCTTAACCACCTTTACGACGAAGGCTTGGTGAGTGATAAGTTCATCTTAGAATTCCTACACAGCCATACCAGTGTCGTCGCACAACCTGCCTACAACAGTCCTTATTTCAGCGGGATAAACCCTTATGCGCTTGGCTTTGCGATGTTTAGAGACATCCGACGCATCTGTGAAGAGCCAACCGATGAAGATAGAGAGTGGTTCCCTGAGTTAGCCGGAAGTGATTGGTTAGAAGCGGTGCACTTTGCGATGCACAACTTCAAAGATGAAAGTTTCATCAGCCAATACCTTTCTCCAAAAATCATTCGAGACTTTAAGCTGTTCTCTGTACTCGACGACGACCGTAAAAATACCATTGAGGTGAGTGCTATTCATGATGATCCGGGCTATCGCCTGATTCGTGAGAAGCTTGCGGCGCAATACAACCTAAGTAACCTTGAACCAAACATTCAGGTGTTTAATGTCGATGTTCGTGGTGACCGCTCAATGACACTGCAATATGTGCCTCACGACCGCATCCCGCTTGATAAAGGCTACGACGAAGTGATGAAGCATCTCTATCGCTTGTGGGGCTTTGATGTGATTTTGGAAGAGCTCAAAGACACGGGTCATCGAGAAATCCTGACGACTTGTCCGAAACGCAATGACTATGGAGCCAAGATTTAATACCCATCATAGTAAGTAGATTATGGGTATAAAACTCCGCTCCCCCTACAACATAGTGGTCACCCGCTCGGAAGTGGAGCAATAAAAAAGCGCATAAGTCTGATGACTTATGCGCTTTCTTTTTAAGGCTCGAACTAAATAAGCTTAAACAATCGGCTTTTGACCGCGTTCAATCAGCTTCATCAGCACGCTGTCTGCAGATTTACCTGCCACGCCAGCTAGCTTGTCTGACAGCTTTTTCTTCTGTACATAGTGAATCGCTAGAACCGTCTTGTCTTTGCATGCTTCAACAACTAAGTCATCAGAAGTACGGATCTCATCCACCAGCCCAAGTTCATGTGCTTGTGTACCAAACCAGTGCTCACCCGTTGCAACCTTATCAAGGTCTAGCGCTGGACGATGGTCACGAATGAAGTCTTTGAATAAGCCGTGTGTCTCTTCTAGCTCTTCTTTGAACTTCTCACGTGCTTTATCGCTGTTCTCACCAAACATAGTCAGTGTGCGCTTGTACTCACCCGCAGTTAGCTGTTCAAACTCAATGTCGTGCTTTTTAAGCAGTTTATTGAAGTTTGGTAGTTGAGCAATCACGCCAATAGAACCAACGATAGCAAAAGGTGCTGATACGATTTTGTCTGCGATACATGCCATCATGTAACCACCGCTTGCTGCTACTTTGTCTACCGAGATAATCAAAGGCAGGCCAGCCGCTTTGATACGATCAAGTTGAGAAGACGCCAGACCATAGCCATGAACCATGCCACCGCCAGATTCAAGTTTCAGCAATACTTCATCACCTTCACGAGCCACAGCCAGAACCGCCGTTACCTCTTCACGTAATGAAGCCACTTCTTTCGCATCAATGCTGCCGTTAAAATCAAGAACGAATAGATGTGGTTCACGCTTACAATCAAGCTCACCCTCTTTCGCTGCTTTCTTCACTTCTTTACCGCGTGATTTTACTTTCTCTTTTTCCGCTTTCTTTTCTGCTTTATCACGGGCTTTGATGAAAGCATCATCGTGTAGATGGTGCTCTAATTGTTCAATCGTCTGTTTATGGTGTTCAGATAGGTTCGTGATTTCCAGCTCACCTTTAATCGCGCTTGATTTTCCACCCACAGATTTAGCAATGACTAAAATTGCAATGATGGCGATTACAACGGTCGCAATCTTGGCTAAAAACAAGCCGTAGTCCAACAAAAATTCCAATGTCATATCCCCTATTGTATGAATTAGTGTATTGTAACCATCTTGTCACGATTACCAAGAATTTCTCATCATTCCTGCGGTTATCTGTGTGATTAAACATCAATGGAATGACGAACATAATAAAAGAAAGAAGGATAAGCACAGTGGATTACCCAATCTCTACAGATGCCCTCAAAGATAAAGTAATTTTGGTTACAGGTGCCGGTGCTGGCATTGGTCGCCAAGCTGCACTAAGCTTCGCTCAACATGGTGCAACTGTCATTCTGTTAGGCCGCAATGTTAAAAACCTAGAATTCATTTACGATGAAATCGAAAGCGCTGGTTACCCGCAGCCTGCAATTATCCCATTGGATTTAAAAGGTGCGACAAAGCAGAACTACGTTGATATGGCTGAAACCATTCAATCACAGTTCGGTCGTTTAGACGGCCTACTTCATAATGCTGGCGTTCTTGGCACTCTGAGCCCGTTTGAGCAGATTGATGAAGAAACCTTTGATGATGTTATGCAGATCAATGTGAAGTCTGAGTTCTTGATGACTCAAGCTCTGCTACCTGCACTTAAAAAAGCAGAAGCAGGTCGTATCGTATTCACCTCTTCTACCGTTGGTCACTCTGGCCGTGCATTCTGGGGCACTTACGCGATTTCTAAGTTTGCTACCGAAGGTATGATGCAAATCTTAGCGGACGAGCTTGAAGACACGAACATCCGTGTTAACGCAATCAACCCGGGCGGCACTCAAACACGCATGCGTGCAAAAGCGTACCCAGGAGAAGATGCGAATAAGCTAAAAACGCCACTCGACATCATCCCACTGTACCTACATTTAATGAACCCAAGCGTGACAGATATTAATGGCCAATGTATCGATGCTCAACCTAAGTAACTGATATCATTAACCAACAGTAAAAAGTCGCTTCCATAGCGACTTTTTTTGTATCTAAATCAACCATCTAATACTTACTGCCGCTAATTTTCATCATTTCTCTTTGCATCTTTTTCATTGTTAAATATACTGTATAGATATACAGGTATTTAATTATGCATGAACTAATAAAAAACTTACAAGACCGCCAGCTAATCTGGAAAGGGTTACAATCAACAACGCAAGGAAGTACCACTTCAACAGGCTATCCTCAACTGGATAAACAGCTTGATGGCGGCTTCCCGACGCACGGCGTTATTGAAGTTGAATCACAACAAGGGATCGGCGAGCTTCGCCTCCTTACGCCCTATTTATCTCAACAAAACTCGCAAAAACTGGCCATATTCATTAATCCGCCAGGGAAGATCTGTGCCGAGTTTTTTAGCGGCCAAGGCATTGAATTAGAGAATATTCTTGTTATCCAGCCTCAACGCGATCTCGATGCGTTGTGGGCGGCTGAGCAGTGCCTCAAAAGCGGTGCTTGTCACTCTGTATTGCTATGGGGAGCCGATCTAGAAATACACCAAACCAAGCGCTTACAAGCAGCAAGCGAAACCGGTAAGTGCCTGCAGTTTCACTTTAAAGCCACCAGCCATAATCAACTATCCCTACCCGTTTCTTTAAGCATGAAGCTGTCTTCTCACGCCCAAGGATTGAAGGTAGAGGTAACAAAAAGAAAAGGCAGTTGGTCGTATGGCGGCTTTATTCTAGACATGACACACAACTGGCCGTTACTCACAGAGAACGTCATTCATGAAGACAATTTAGATCGTGCTTTGTCAGGTAACACTGTGCTGGCTTTTCCTATTGCGAAGCAAGGCTAGCGTATGTTGTGGCTTTATCTGCACTTTCCGTCCCTGCAGTTGGATACCTTGTTTAACTCTAATGAATTGGGTTCGAGCGAAGACTCACGCGAACAACCCATTATCATCGTGGATGAAAAAGATCACCGAGTACTGCAAGCAAACCCAGTTGCGTTGCAATCGGGAATTTCACTTGGTACGGGCTTAGGATCTGCGGCGGCGCTGTGTCACAACTTACACGTCCACCCTTACAGTATTGAACTGGAGAAAAGTAAGCTCAAAGAGATCGCTCAATGGGCGTATTTGGTCACTTCCGACATGGCGTTATTGCCACCTAATGGTTTGTTGATTAAAGCCTCTAACATGCTGTCACTTTACGACGGGCTAGATAACTACTGGCATGAGCTCAAAAGCCACTTAGAAACGCTCAATATCCAGTTCAGCTTCGCTACGGGTTATTCGCCGCTTTCTGCGATCCTTTTGGGTAAGCAAGCGATCAACCAAGCAACAAACAATATTGAGCAGATGAAAACTTGGGTCAATCAACAAGCATTGAATTCCAGTGAGCTACCGACCAAGCAAGTTGAACGCCTGAACCGTGTCGGTATCAACATCGTTGAAGATCTATTAAAGCTGCCTTTGCAAGAGGTCGCACGCCGCTTTGATATCGACTTGGTCAATTATGTCGGTCGCCTAAACAGCCAGTTCAAGCACC
The DNA here is from genome assembly GCF_041469805.1 of Vibrio sp. 10N.286.48.C11. Taxonomy (NCBI): domain Bacteria; kingdom Pseudomonadati; phylum Pseudomonadota; class Gammaproteobacteria; order Vibrionales; family Vibrionaceae; genus Vibrio; species Vibrio sp. 10N.286.48.C11. The sequence goes on from NZ_JBFRLK010000005.1 coordinate 113,611, forward strand.
CAATTGATTTCTATCACCCACCAGAGAATTTCCAGCAATATTTGGAGCTGTTGTTTGATATTGAAAACATCCTATTTATCGAAAAGCCGTTGCTGAAATTACTGAATCAACTCGAGTGTTTTTTGAAGCTACGTGACAGAGTCGCGTTTGAGCTAACACTGACTCTGCACCTTAGAGATAAAGACGATCACCCGGTCTCTTTTTATTCGGCACAAGGTGATTACCTTGCAGAAAAATGGGCGAACCTTACTCATCTCACCTTAGAGTCACTCAAGCTCACAGCACCGGTTCAAGGGCTGACCCTCAGCTTGGTTCGTCATGGAGAACCCCAAATGGCCTACCATGATCTTTTTGATGGTAATACCGGAACACTTGCCGCGTTAGATTTGCTCTCATTACTGCAAGCAAAGCTTGGGCAGGCCTGTATTAAAACACCGAAAATACAGCACGACCCAAGGCCAGAAAAGGCCAATCAGTATTCGCTCCCAACACTGAGTAAATCTGTGGCAAAAAGGCAAACGCCCCCAGAGAGCGAGCAACAAACCATAGCTCTTAGCGTCGATCAACAACGACTCCGGCCCAGTATTTTACTGCCAGAGCCCGAAGCCTTAACCGAAAGCGTCACCTTGTCTCAAGGCCCTGAACGTATTGTGTCTGGCTGGTGGGACGGAGAGAAGATCATTCGTGACTACTTTATTGCTCACAGTGAAAACGGTCGGTGGTTATGGGTCTTTAGAACGCCAGATAAGCAGTGGTTTTTGCACGGCTTATTTAGCTAGTCTGTTCTACTGATTCAATTTCAGCGTCCCTTTTCAATCATGTTCACTCGCAATGGTTAAGTGAGATTACGTTATGTCTCAGCAATACTCAGAGCTATTTTGCCAAAGCAATTACTCCTTCCTTAAGGGAGCCTCACACGCAGAGGAGCTTGTTTTACAGGCCGATTTCTTGCGTTACAAAGCACTCGCGGTTACTGATGAGTGCTCAGTCGCGGGCATCGTTAAGGTTCACTCTGCGATCAAGCAACATAAACTGTCGCTCAAGCAAATTGTCGGGAGCATGTTTTGGCTAAATGAAGAGTGCCAAGTGGTCTTGATATGCCCAAACAGACAAGCCTACGCCGAGCTGTGCCGTATAATTACCAACGCGAGACGTCGTAGCAGCAAGGGACATTATCAGCTCTCTGAGTGGGACATCATGTCAGCTAAGCACTGCTTTATTCTTTGGCTTCCTCAACAGAAAAATGAAGACGCACACTGGGGGCAATGGCTCTCCCAGCATCATTCAGGTCGGTTGTGGATTGGCTTACAAAGACACCTAAAGCAAACCGACCAGCAATACACAGATTACTGCGTTGAGCTGTCACAACATCACCAACTGCCGATTACAGCTTGTGGTGGTGTGTTGATGCACAATGCGAATCGCTTACCCTTGCAGCACTCACTCACTGCGATAAAGTACCAAAAGCCCATTACCGAAGTGGGCAGTCACTTACTCGCTAATGCCGAGCGCTGTTTACGGAGTATCAATAAGCTCTCTCATATCTTCAAAGCGGAGTGGCTAGAAGAGAGCAACCGTATCGCTGAGCTGTGTGAATTTGATTTAAATAGCTTGCGATACGAATATCCCAGTGAGCTGATTCCTCAAGGGGAGACACCCATGAGTTATCTGCGCATGTTGGTCGAAAAAGGAAAACAGACTCGCTTCCCACAAGGTGTACCTAACGACATCCAACAAATCATAGATAAAGAATTGGGATTAATTGACGAGCTTGACTACCCTTTCTTTTTTCTCACCATTCACGACATCGTGATGTTTGCTAAAAGCCAAGGGATTCTTTACCAAGGTCGAGGTTCGGCAGCCAATTCCGTGGTTTGTTACTGTCTAGAGATCACCTCTGTCGACCCAAGGCAGATCTCAGTACTGTTCGAACGCTTCATCAGTAAAGAGCGTGATGAGCCACCTGATATTGATGTCGATTTTGAACACGAACGCCGTGAAGAAGTCATCCAATACATCTACAAAAAATACGGTAGAGAACGTGCTGCGCTTGCCGCAACGGTCATTTCTTATCGCTTTAAAAGCGCGGTAAGGGATGTAGGAAAAGCATTAGGGCTGCAAGAAACCCAGCTTGATTACTTCATAAAGAACACCAACCGCAGAGATAAAAGCTTAGGTTGGCAGGCTCAGCTCACTCAATTGGGGCTACAACCGGACTCCTTAAAAGGTCAGCAGTTTATCCACTTAGTGAATGAAATCATCGGCTTTCCACGTCATCTTTCTCAGCATGTGGGCGGCTTCGTGATCTCTTCTGGTCCTCTGTATGAATTGGTTCCTGTCGAGAATGCGGCCATGCACGATCGCACCATTATTCAATGGGATAAAGATGATCTTGAAACCTTGGGGCTGCTGAAAGTTGATGTGCTCGCGTTGGGTATGCTCTCTGCGATTCGTAAATGTTTCGACCTGATCAAACGTATTCACGGGCGATCACTGACCATTGCTGAGCTCACTCGCCTTAAGGACGATCCTCAGGTTTACGGCATGATTCAGCGAGCAGACACGGTCGGGATATTCCAAATTGAGTCTCGCGCGCAAATGAGCATGCTGCCAAGGCTTAAACCGAAAACTTATTACGACTTGGTGATTCAAATCGCTATCGTACGTCCAGGTCCTATTCAGGGCGATATGGTGCATCCATTTCTCAAGCGTCGAGATGGCATTGAGCCAATCAGTTATCCATCTAAAGATGTGGAGTCGGTACTGTCACGCACCTTAGGTGTACCTATCTTCCAAGAGCAAGTGATTAAACTCGCTATGGTGGCTGCAGGGTTCACAGGCGGAGAAGCAGATCAACTCAGACGGGCAATGGCCGCTTGGAAGAAAAATGGCAACGTCTTTAAGTTTAAAAACAAACTTATCGAGGGAATGCAAAAGCGCGACTATGAGACAGAGTTTGCTGAGCAGATCTTTAAACAGATATGCGGCTTTGGCGAGTACGGTTTTCCTGAAAGCCACTCGGCTTCGTTTGCGGTGTTAGCGTATTGCTCAGCTTGGTTGAAGTGCTACTACCCTGAATGTTTCTACGCTTCTCTGTTGAATAGCCAACCCATGGGCTTTTATAGCCCCTCACAATTGGTACAAGACGCACAACGACACAATGTGGTGATACTTCCGATATGTGTGAACGCTTCTCAAAACGACCACACGGTTGTCTCTCATCAGAATGGTCTAGCGATTCGCTTAGGGCTGCGACAAATCAAAGGATTCAGCGAGCATGGAATTCAAAGCGTGCTCGCCAATCGCCCACAATCCGGTTATCGCCACCCTAGTCAGGTCAAACAGTTATCGATGAATAAGAAAGATATCGAGCTACTGGCATCAGCCAATGCGCTACATAACGTTTCTGGTGACCGCTTCCAGACTCGCTGGGCGATCATGGACTCGGCGTCGGATTTACCTCTGTTTAGCCAAGCCTATGACGATGCTGAGGCAGGGCATGACGAACATGTACTGCACAAGCCCAACGAGATGCAAGATCTACTCGAAGACTTCACCAGTGTCGGAATTTCATTGAACAAGCACCCCATCACTTTGCTCGAAGAAGCAGGACGATTAGGTCGATTCACACACATGAAAGATTTAATACAGCAAAGACACAAATCTATGGTCACCCTTGTCGGATTAGTCACAGGTAAACAATCTCCCGGCACCGCGGCAGGTGTCACCTTTGTTACGCTGGAAGATAGCACTGGCAATATTAATGTCGTGGTATGGGGAGCAACCGCACGCGCTCAACAGCAAGCTTATCTCACAGCCAAGGCGTTAAAAGTACAAGGGATATTAGAAAAAGAAGGTGAAGTCGTGCATGTTATCGCGGGAAAACTTATCGATATTACCGATGAAATTGTTGGCTTGAAAACCAAATCTCGGGATTTTCATTAGCGAAGTACCAACTGTTCTCAATCGATCATTGGCTAAAGAAAAGAGAGAAAGAAAAACGAAAAAGGGAAGCATCCGCTTCCCTTCAATTCCAGTTGTTGAGTTATGACTCAACTTCAGCTTCCGTACGTCTTTTCTTAAATTCCCTATACAGTAATAAGCTCAAAGTCATGACGACTTTAGACGTTAACCATATCATTAAGAGGAACTACCTTAGATTGTGTGTGAAAAATTACGCTAGTAGTTGAGCATATTTCGTTAAGAAAAATATGCTGCGTGAATATTAGCAAGCGTTTTCTATAAGGTCACTCAAAACAAACCGTACAGCAGCATTAATTATAAAATCTGACGCATTCGCTCTTGAGTCACTTCAACCAAGAGGTCTGGCTGGAACTTAGAAATAAAGCGGTTACACCCTACTTTCTCAACCATAGCTTCATTAAAACTTCCACTTAATGAAGTGTTTAGCGTTATGAATAGGTCATGCATTCTTAGGTCAGTACGTACTTCATGTGTCAGTTTATAACCGTCCATTTCAGGCATTTCAGCATCGGTGATCATCAACAATATTTCTTGATTGATGTCTTTGCCTTCATCACACCAGCCCTTAAGTAAGGTCAGTGCTTCTAAGCCATCACAACACTCAATAATGTTCAAACCCAACTGCGACAAGGTGCCTTTAATTTGGTTACGCGCTGTTGAAGAGTCATCAACGATAAGCACGTTACGTCCTATCATCTCCTGAGCTAATTGTTCATCTAAAACGCCTTCAGAGATCGAGACATCGTAATCAATGATCTCAGCCAACACTTTCTCAACATCGATGATCTCGACGATCTTGTGCTGCTCTTCTTCTTGAATATGCGTAATAGCGGTTAGGTAGTTTGCACGGCCTGTTGTCTTTGGCGGCGGCTGGATTTCTGTCCATGTCGTGTTCACGATATTACGAACTTGCCCAACCAAGAAACCTTGTACGGTTCGGTTGTATTCCGTAATAATCAGGTTGCTCTCTTGAGACTCCGCACGAGATGGCGGAAAGCCAATGGCACTGCGTAAATCGATAACAGGCACCGATTCACCACGTAAAGACGCAACACCCGTAATATGATGATGAGAGCCCGGTAAGCGAGTGAGTACTGGCACTTTGAGGACTTCTTTCACTTTAAATACGTTAATCGCAAATAGTTGACGACTATTTAAGCTGAATAACAAGAGTTCCAGACGGTTTTCACCGACCAGTTTGGTTCTCTGATCAACCGAATTTAAAACGCCAGACATACAACACCTTAGTGACAAATAATAACTGTGGCTACAATAGCCTACTTCAATAGGTTAAAGCAAAGCGCCAATGCACAGAATGCTTAAACTAAGTACAACAAATGATGTTATACAAAGCTTAAGTACATGGAAAGGTTCAAGGTAAGGCTACAAGACGAGAAAAAGGGGTTAACCTTCAATAACTTTCATTAACAGTTGGCCATCGTATAAGGCCTGCTTGATGAGCGCAGCACCTGGCATGGTTGCCTGCTTATAAAAACGAGATTCCACCAGCTCTAAGTCTTTATGGTAAACCGATAGACTCTGCTCTTCGATACACTTTTGAATCGCCGGGTATAACACGCTCTTCGCCTGATTGATAACACCACCCACCAAGATTTTCTCTGGGTTGAACAGGTTAATCACAATCGCAATCGCAGAACCTAGATAACGGCCTAACTGTTCAATCACTTCGACAGCCAGCGGATCCCCATTAGCAGCGGCAGCACAGATCTGTTCAATAGTGACGTCTTCAAACACCGTTAGCGTTGATTCTTCACCATTTACCAATCGCTCTTTGACTTGCTCACGGATTGCCTGAGAACTCGCCACCGTTTCTAAACAGCCTCGATTACCACAGTGGCAAAGCTTGCCTTCCTTGTCGATCTGGATATGCCCCAACTCACCGATGTTACCGTGACGTCCTTGCAGAACGCGACCATCAAGAATGATCCCGGCACCTAAACCGTGGTGAATCGAGATAAGAACAGAGTTGTCGTTGTCTTGTGAGTTACCAAACAGCTTTTCTGCTAATGCCCACGCTCGGGTATCATTGGCAATAAAAACTGGCAAACCGGTTTCTTTGTAGATCTCCGGCCCCAACGCTAAGTTTTCAACGTTATAGTGCGGCATCTGCAACACAATACCTTGCTCTGAATTCACCAGACCTGGCAGTGTGATAGCGATACTCGTCACCCTGTCGAGTTGCTCGGCATAGGTTTGGAAGAACTCATCGATTTCATGGAGAAGACGCGCAAGCACATCGTCTTGATCACGTTCATGGATATCAATCTTGGTATCGATAAGCACGTCGCCGCCCAATTCATGGAGCGCGATCGTCAAGTATCCGCGACCAAGACGCATCGACAAAAATTGCCAACCTTCGTTATTGGTTTGCAGACCGACAGCAGGACGCCCACGAGTCGTGGCTTCTTGAACCGTCGTTTCGTGAATAAGGTGAGCTTCAATGAGTTCACGGGTAATTTTAGTAATACTCGCCGGAGCCAACTCACTTTGCTTGGACAGATCGATACGAGAAATAGGACCTTTAAGGTCAATTAGTTTATATACACGACCAGCATTGACCTGTTTGATATGATCAATATGGCCCGGTTGAGCCATGTACATTTTACGCTCCAGAAATCATCAACGAGGTAATTTTTTTACTTTGCGAAGTAATTGTGAAGTCACTTGGTATATCGCCGTGACCAGTATCACGTATATACATAAATCTTTGTGTATCGAGTCAAATAGTTCGAGGAAAATTAACACCCACATCGATAATTTGCGACTTAATTTTCAGAATAAAACATCGCGTTTGAGCCCTGAATTCAATAATTAAAGGCAAATCAAGAAATATCCTCCTAGCTCCCAATAAATTATCAATTAATGCATATACTTAATTCAGTCTTTTAAAAGATTACTTGGCCTCACTCTAGGAGTATTCATGACAGCCGAATTAAGAAAAACGAAAATCGTCACAACGCTAGGCCCTTCTACTGATAAAGGTAACGTGCTTGAAGAGATCATCAAAGCCGGTGCCAATATAGTCCGTATGAACTTCTCTCACGGCACCAGCGACGACCATATACAACGCGCAGAAAAAGTCAGAGCAATAGCAAAAAGACACGGTACTCAAATCGCCATTCTCGGAGACTTACAAGGTCCCAAGATTCGTGTGTCGACATTCAAAGATGGCAAAATTCAACTTGCCGTAGGTGACCTATTTACTCTCGACAGCAGCCTAGGTTTAGGTGAAGGCAATCAAAAAGCCGTTGGCCTTGATTACAAAGAACTGCCTAACGACGTATCCGCCGGCGATATACTGTTGCTTGACGATGGTCGTGTTCAACTCAAAGTAACCAAAGTGGAAGGCTGTCGCGTTCATACCGAAGTCATCATTGGCGGCCCACTCTCAAATAACAAAGGCATCAACAAAAAAGGGGGTGGCCTTTCCGCAGAAGCGCTAACAGAAAAAGACAAGCGCGACATCGTCACCGCCGCACAAATCAAAGTGGATTACCTAGCGGTGTCTTTCCCTCGTAATGGTGAAGACATGCACTATGCTCGTCAGCTTGCACGAGAAGCCGGCTTAGAAGCTCACCTCGTCGCAAAAGTGGAGCGAGCAGAGACAGTAGCTACAGTTGAGAACATGGATGACATCATAATGGCCTCAGATGTGGTCATGGTGGCTCGTGGTGACCTCGGAGTGGAAATTGGCGACCCTGAGTTAGTCGGAGTACAAAAACAGCTTATACGCCGTGCCAGAGCGCTTAACCGAACTGTCATCACCGCAACTCAGATGATGGAATCAATGATTTCTGCGCCAATGCCAACCCGTGCCGAAGTTATGGATGTTGCCAACGCCGTACTCGATGGCACCGATGCTGTGATGTTGTCTGGTGAAACTGCAGCTGGTGACTACCCAGTCGAGACCGTAAAATCGATGGCTGAAGTCTGTATTGGTGCGGAAAAAATGGCAGGCATTAATAACCAATCCAATTACCGTATTGACCGCACCTTTGTTACTGCCGAAGAAACCGTTTCGATGGCGACCATCTACTCTGCAAACCATATGGAAGGCATTAAAGGCGTTGTCACTCTCACCGAGTCAGGCCGCACCGCACTGATGATGTCTCGCCTGAGTGCCGACATGCCGATCTACGCGCTGTCTCGTAACGAAGGAACGCTTAATCGCTGTACCTTATACCGAGGTGTGACACCAATCTACTTCGAGACAGAAGCCGAAGACAGCTTTGACATTGCACTATCTACACTCACTTGCTTGAAAGAGAAAGGACACCTTAAGTTTGGTGACCTAGTGATCGTCACTCAAGGCGACATTATGGATGTAGCAGGGTCAACCAACTGTATGAGAATCTTGCCTGTCACCTAATATTTGACCTTAAGGCGAAACGATTCGCCTAATCTCAAAAACTTAAAAGGGTTATCGAACCAAGTTCAATAACCCTTTTTCATTTCAGAACACGACTCACTAAAATCTGCTTAAACAGCATAACGAGCTCACAGCATGCTAGCTCATCAACTTCGGGAATTAGTTACCCGCAGCAATGGTGGCTAACTGTGGCATATGCGAGTTGCGAGCGTTTTCCGTTGAGGTATAGGTCTCCACAAATCGGTAACCGGCTTCTAAACCCAATTCGTAATCATGCAGTAAATCATCTTTATGACTCATTAATGAGCTCGATTTAAGCGTTTGACTAGGTGCTATCTGAACCACAAACGCGTCGTCTGGTGGCGAATTCAAAAAATCCTGAGTCAATGAGTAGGTCTGATAATGCACCATCAGCATGTCAGCCAACCCTGAATCAAACTTATCTCCGATTAAATGACTTAAGCGATAAATATCATCTGCACCAAATAGCCAGCGACCACCGTTCAGCAGGTCTAAATGCCCACGGTCACGCTTCTGCTCTTTTGAGCGCATAATTTGTTGTTGGAAGAAAGAGGTCCAGTCGGTTTTCCACTGTTCCACTTTCTGTTGCCAATGGCCTTGAACACTGTCGAAAGATTCGCGGAACCACTCCAGTTCTTCTGCAGATATAGGTTTAGGCGCTTTGACTGAAGATCCCTTAACTGGTGCTTCAACCAAATGGGTATTACCTTCCTCCACCACTGGCTCAGTACGAATCACCACAATAGAACGAGCTTGTCTTCGCCACGCTTCCTGAACTGGGATACACGCCGATACACCACCGTCCACATAAGCACTGTCACCAATAAAGACTTCGTCATTGTACAAGCGAGGAATAGCACAGGTCGCAATCATCACCTTGTACCAATCTTCGCCCAATAATGGGAAGTAGTGGTCTCGTAAGTCTTTGGAATCCGTTACAGCCGCATAGAAGTGGCGATCGCCTAGCGTTTGTCGCCCTAAATCCAGATCGAGCTTATATGGGTAAGCCATGATTTGTTCTAGCGCCCATTCTAATCCTAGGTTCTTTCTGTGTCGTATATAGGAAAAGAGATTGAAGAACTCTGGTGAGGTTGTGAGGTCGAGAACAAAAGAACGTCCAAGGCCTTTATCACGGCACAGATAAGCACATAAGTTGAGAGCACCTGCTGAGGTACCAAAAAATTCGTCGAAGGGGTCAAAATTTGAGAGAAGAAAGGCATCCAGCACTCCAGAAGTAAAAATACTTCTCTGTCCGCCACCTTGAGCGACCAGTGCTGTTTTTCCAGCAATAAACTTAGCGTAATAATCCAAGTCTATTGCTGTATCAATATTGGTTATAATCCCACTATTCATTATTCCCTGAGTATCAAAACTCAGCCTCGCAATAGATGGTATTAACTACCAATCGCAATAAAGCCAAATGAAAGAATGATCATGTAGATAAACACGGTAATTTGTAGGGCATTTTTCAGATTATGGTCCATAGACACCTCTGGTTTATTATTAATTTGTCGAGTCTCTATTTAAGTACTATCAGGTGTGTGAAGTATCTTCAAGAATCGTCGAAATTAGTCGCACAATATTGATGTAACCATCACAATTAGTAAGTGTATGGATAAGGATATACTCATGAATAACAAAGCAAATATGATGGCACTGATTACGCTTCTCTCCGTTTCAAGCGCGTATGCTTCGCCGGAGATCATCATTACACCTATGGTAGGTTATACCGGCGGTGGCAGTGTCGAAGACCAGGACGGTAAAACCTATGACATGAAAGGCTCTGAAAATTACACCTTTGCCATTGAAACGCCACTTGAAAAAGGACGCATCGGCTTCTTATACTCCAATCAGAGCTCGGAATTAGAAACGCTTAACCTAAGCTCCTCCATCCAATACCTGCACCTTCAAAGCAGCATCTACTACCCTGCTTCGCCTGTGTTGTCGGGTTATCTAGGGCTAGGCCTGGGTGCTTCTTACGTCGATGTAGACTGGGCAAAAGATAAGTATGGATTCTCAACTTCTATCTTTGGTGGCTTAGAGTACAAATTTAGTGACCGACTAGCGTTGAACACACAAGTACGTTGGTTAGGCACGGTTGTCGACAACGATACCTCCGGTGTTTGTAATATCCCAAATAACGGGCAAGAGTGCATCATTCGCTTTGATACCGACTGGATGAACCAATTCCAAGCCAATGTCGGACTGAGTTTTACTTTCTAAGCGGCTCAATGAAGCAAAAATATAAGATCGGCCCAAACTAAAAAACCAGCTAAATGCTGGTTTTTTCATTATTAAAACGGTTTTAGTTCAGGTTAGAACTTATAGGTAACACCTAAAGCGCCGCCCACTTGCAACTCAACACCTTTATACATATCGAGTTCAGGGTGAACTTGAGCGTAAGCATTCCAACCTTCGTAGAAATTCACTTTCACGCCTAACGGCAAGCGTAAGCCAAAGTCGTCATTCCATTCAGCCCAAGCACCAGCACCGACGTACCAGCTCAACGGAGCTTCAGTCTCGAACTGACCACGCTTCAAAATGTAATCAAAGGCAGCGCCGTCATTGCCAATCGTAGCACGGTATTTCTGATCAAATTCCACAACGACACTCAGGTCTTGGTCAATGGCAAGTCCAACTTCCAAAGCTGGAGCTTCAGAAGCGTGAGCAAACGAGGCTCCGCTGCAGCACATAAGGCCGATCAAGTAACGATGTTTCATAATATTCTCAGACTGTGTTTAAAAGCGGTAGTTTACTGGAATAATAACGAAAGGTGTCATCGCTAGGTAAAAGATAAAAGACACGAAAAATTTAAGAGCAACCATCAACTGATCGAGTTGAATGATAAGTATCTGAGTTAATGGAGATTAAGCACAATAGATCTTTCATAGAGCAGAAAACAAAAAAGGAGGCCTTTCGGCCTCCTTTCAATTTATTGAATCAGAGAATTAACCGTTGTTACGGATCCACTCATCCATGTCTGTCTTAAGGTTGTCAGACTTAGTACCGAAGATAGCTTGTACGCCACCCGCTACTACTACAACACCTGCAGCGCCTAGTTTCTTCAGCTTGTCTTGGTCAACAAGAGCTGTATCAGCTACTGCAACACGTAGACGAGTAATACAAGCGTCAAGACCAGTGATGTTCGCTTTGCCACCGAATGCAGCAACTAGCTCACCAGCAAGTTCAGAACCAGTCGCAACTGACTCTTCTTCAGTCTCGTCTTCACGGCCTGGAGTTTTAAGGTCTAGAGCTTTAATCACAGTGCGGAATACGATGTAGTAAATTGCAGCGTAAGCAATACCACATACAACCATTAGGCCCATCTTAGACGCGTTGCCAGATAGAACTAGGAAGTCGATTAGACCGTGTGAGAAAGATGTACCGTGTACAAAACCTAGAGTGTTCGCAAGAACGTATGCAGAACCAGCTAGTAGAGCGTGGATTGCGTACAGTACTGGAGCAACGAATAGGAAAGAGAATTCGATTGGTTCAGTGATACCCGTTAGGAATGAAGTCAACGCAGCAGAAGCCATGATGCCCATTACTTTAGCGCGGTTTTCAGGCTTAGCTGAGTGTGCAATCGCGATTGCAGCAGCAGGTAGACCGAACATCTTGAACATGTAACCACCAGCTAGCTGACCGAAGCCATTGCCCGCTGCACGAGATGCGTCATCAGCAACTAAGTAACAAGTAAGAACACCGTTTTGAGTTTCGCCAGCAGCGTTTACACAAGTACCAGCTTCAAAGAAGAAAGGTACGTTCCAAACGTGGTGAAGACCAAATGGAATTAGAGAACGCTCAACGATACCGTAGATACCAAACGCCACTTGTGGGTTTTGGTGAGCAGCCCAATCAGAGAACGCAGAGATAGCGCCGCCAACTGGTGGCCATACTACAGATAGTAGGATTGCTAGACCAATCGCAGAGAAACCTGTGATGATTGGCACAGCACGCTTACCAGCGAAGAAGCCAAGGTACTCTGGTAGTTGAATACGGAAGAAACGGTTGAATGCCCAAGCAGCAACACCACCGACTAGGATACCACCTAGTACACCAGTATCGATTTTATCAACGCCCATTACACCAGCCATTACGCCAAGTGTAGCAGTCATGATGCCATAACCAACGATAGCAGCTAGACCCGCTACACCATCGTTGTTAGTAAAGCCAAGTGCAACACCTACTGCGAACAGTAGTGCCATTTGACCGAATACTGAACCACCAGCTTGTTCCATTAAGTTTGAAACGATTTCTGGAATGAAAGGAAGATCTGCTGCACCGACACCTAGCAAAATACCCGCAACTGGTAAAACTGATACTGGAAGCATCAGAGACTTACCAACTTTCTGCAGGCTAGCAAAAAGGTTCTTAAACATGTTTATGCTCCTGATAAAGATAAAATAATTATATTGGGTTCTAACGGCACACCCCCGTAGCCTATATGTTAGCACCCTGCGAAAATGTAACCATGTATTGCATTATATTTTCTGCCGCTAAATATATATTGATGGGGAACTAACTTTCTAGTCACTTACGAAATTTAGTTTCAAAACACGTCTTGGATCACATGTCAAATCTAGAAATGCAATGCTTTACAAGTGTTTAATGCATTGAAATATATAAGTATTTTTCAAGAGCCCTATTATTTTACTGGGTAAATAAAATAGGAGCGAATGTTATTTTTAGTAACAAAATTACAAATGTTATAATTAGCGCTCTCAAGTTCAACATAATTCGTAAACATTAAAAAAAAACGTATTTTTGGTGATCAAAAACACAAAAAGGGAGCTTTTGCTCCCTTTTATTTGTTTACTTAGATTTTTATCGCAAAAAAAGTTTTTGGTAATTTTTGGTCGTTTGTTCGGCAACCTCTTTCATCGACACACCTTTTAATTGCGCAATGTAGGCCGCCACTTCGACGACATATGCAGGCTGATTCTGCTTTCCACGATATGGAATGGGCGCCAAGTATGGAGAATCCGTCTCGATCAGCAACCTGTTTAGCGGTAGGTTTTTAACAACTTCTTTAAGTTCTGTAGCCTGCTTAAAGGTCACAATGCCTGAAATTGAGATATAGAAACCTAGTTCCATTGCTGCTTCTGCGAATGCTTGATCTTCGGTAAAGCAGTGAATCACACCGCCACACTTCTCAGCTCCGCCATCACGTAAAATAGCTAATGTGTCTTCACGTGCGTTACGAGTGTGAATGATCAAAGGTTTATTCAGCTCAACGGCTAACTCAACATGCTGCTTAAATCGTAGCTGTTGCAGCTCCGCCGTCTCTGGTTGGTAGTGATAATCTAAACCTGTCTCTCCAATCGCCACAACCTTAGGGTTGCTCGCGTATTCACGCATTGTCTCTAGGCTGAAATCACTTTCAACATCGAGAGGGTGAACGCCACAAGAGGCTTTAACGTTATCAAACGGCGAGATCATCTCGAGCATATTTTCAAACGAATCGAGTGTCACACCGACAGAAAGCAATTGGTCTACATTAGCAGCCTTCGCCTTGTTAACCACATCTTCTACGCTGGTGTGTAAATCTTGGTAATCCAGTTTGTCTAAATGACAGTGGGAATCTACGAACATGTTTCCTCGCAAGTGGCTATCAGCCAATTCATTATGAGTAGCTCCGTATTGAGCCCAGGGTGTTGCTTTAACTGCTCAATCAATGTCAGCAGTTTATTCGATGCTGCATAAGCACTTTGATAAGACATCGCCTCACACAGTGCTTTCGCACTCGGAGTGAAAGCCTGATTCGCCAAACCAAAATGCAGCTTCTGTACATCTGACAATAGATGCCAAAGCCAGCCAAGTTGAATCAAAGGGTCTTTGCTAAGCTCTGTAGAGAACTTTAGCATGTCAGGTTGAGTGCCTTTTATCACATTCACAAAGCCATCGAGCGCTTTTGTTGAAGCTTCAACGCCACCTTGCTCAAACATCGCTTTTGCTTTTAAAGGCGCGTTGTCATTGAGTGCTAAAATATACTGCGGTACCGCTTTGCCCACTTCACCATCTAACCACGCTGATGCTGTCTCTAACTGCGGACTAACCACATTGAATTGCTGACAACGGCTAATAATAGTCGGCATTAAGCGATTACTGTTACGAGTAGACAGAATGAAGATGCACTTGCTTGATGGCTCTTCCAGAGTTTTCAATAGTGCGTTGGAAGCCGATTCGTTCATTGCTTCAGCAGGGTTAAGCAAAATAACGCGCAAACCACCTAACTGAGAAGACTCTTGAGCCCAGCGGTTACTGGCACGCACTTGATCAACCGTGATCGACTTACCTTCTTTCTCGGGTGAGATCACATGAAAATCAGGATGACTGCCCGACTTCATTAACTCACAGCTGTGGCAAAACCCGCACGACTCGCTTTCATAGTTCGTGCACATCAATGCGTCGGTAAGTTGGCTAATCAAAGCATCAACGCCGAGCCCTTCCGGTGCATTAACAATCACAGAGTTAGGAAAACGCTCCGCATCGAGACTTTTTTTCCACTCACTCCATACCGGTGTGAGCCAAGAATACACTTCAGCCATGACTACCTACTGTTTGTCGAGCCAAGCAGTTAGCGCGACTTTAATATCAGCGGCTACTTGCTCAATTTCTTGCTGCGCGTTAATCACAAGTACAGAATCATCTTGTTCTGCAATTTCTAGATAGCGCTCACGCGTGCGGTCGAAAAATGAGATGTCCATCTTTTCAATTCTATCAAGCTCACCACGGCCTCTAGCACGCTCTAGCCCTACTCTAGGGTCTAGGTCCAAATATAGCGTTAGATCGGGTTTAAAGCCGCCTAGCGTGGTTGCTTTCAGTGATTCCATAGTCGTGCGCGCGATCTGGCGACCACCACCTTGGTATGCCTGTGAAGACATATCATGACGATCACCCAATACCCATTGACCATTGGCGAGCGCCGGCTTGATGACGTTCTCGACTAATTGAACACGTGCTGCATACATCAACAGCAATTCAGTCATGTCTTGAAGCTTCTCGCCTTCGTGCTCTTCTTTAACCAATGAACGCATCTTTTCAGCTAAGACAGTACCACCCGGCTCGCGAGTATTAACAATATCTTCAACACCCGATGCTTTTAATGTCTCAACGATGGCATTGATTGCTGTGCTTTTGCCAGCGCCTTCAAGGCCTTCAACCACGATAAATTTCGACTGATTCATAATTATTTCTTTATCTGTTTTTTCTTAATTGCTTTAAGTAAGCTCGCACTGCACGGTTATGCTCAGTCAAACTCTTTGAAAATACGTGACCACCTGTTCCACTCGCAACGAAATACAAGTAGTTGCTCTTCTCTGGATTCAACGCCGCGTTGATAGACGCTTTGCCTGCCATAGCGATAGGTGTCGGTGGCAAGCCACTCATTGTATAGGTGTTGTAAGGCGTTGGCGTGCGTAAGTCTTTCTTACGGATGTTGCCATCGTAGCTGTCACCCATGCCATAGATAACCGTTGGGTCAGTTTGCAAACGCATACGCTTGTTTAGACGGTTAACAAACACAGAAGAAACACGCTCACGTTCTGACGCAACAGCGGTCTCTTTCTCAATGATAGATGCAAGAATTAACGCTTCGTATGGCGATTTAAGAGGCAGCTTATCCGCTCGATTTTCCCACTCTTCATTCACCACGCTCATTAGGTCTCGATGCGCGCGCTTCAACATATCTAAATCAGTGGTGCCGTAGGTGTAGTGATACGTTTCTGCTAAGAAGAGACCTTCTAGCTTTTCGTTTTCAATACCCAACTTTTCAGCGATCTCTTTTTCAGAAACGCCATCCAATGTCTGTTGAATGAATTCGCTGTCTTTTAGCTGAACAAGCCATTCGTCAAAACGACTGCCTTCAACAAAGGTAATAGTAAACTGGTGTTCTTTCCCTTCTACAAGCACCTGTAGCGCTTGCTCTAAGGTTAAACCCGGTTCAAGCAGGAAAGTACCCGCTTTTACGTCTACAAGCTCAGGATGTAACTTACGGATTAATTTCTCGTAAGGAGAAGCCTCAAACAGCCCCTCGTTAATCAACTGGGCTAGAACGCGGTTAAAGCTGCTACCTGAAGCAACAGTCACGACTTGTGGTTTTTCTAATTGAATAACTTGTTTCAGGTTATCTTGCGCTTGGTTGTAAACATAAAAACCAGCAGCACCGGCTGCAATTAAGCACAAGATAATAAAAATAAATAACTTTTTGATCACGAGTTTAGTTGTCCTTGAAGGCTACGAGTAACGGTTCCAATGTTAAATTGGGTATCACTAATACGGGTAACTGGGGCAACCCCTAAAATGGAGTTTGTCATGAAAACCTCATCAGCTTGCATGAGTTGAGATAAGCAGTAGTCACTAATTGTAACGGAAAGTTCAGCCTGATTCAGCGCGGTTAACACTTGCTTACGCATAACCCCCGCGACACCACTTTGAGTGAGTTGAGGTGTGTATATCGACTGACCTTTGCGCCAGAACAGATTGGCCATGGTGGTTTCAATCACATTGCCCGATATATCAAGAACCACACCATCCACTTCATTAGCTTGATCCATTTCATCTTTCATCAAAATCTGCTCAAGGCGATTATTGTGCTTATGGCCAGCCAGTAGTGGGCTCAAACCTAGCGCTTGATGGCAGATACCGAGTTCAACACCGGAGTCTTGCCACGCTGAATAATGGCTTGGGTAATCAAAGGTACTGATGGTGATTGTCGGCTTGGCGATATTCTTGGTACTGTAGCCACGCCCACCCGCTCCACGACTAACGTGCAGCTTGATCCCTGCTTTTTGATTATGAGGCTTGTTGGCGTTATGGAGCTTCTTTGAACCATCAAGGCTCTTTGTGCCATGAAGAGCGTTATGTTGGATGTGTT
This sequence comes from Vibrio sp. 10N.286.48.C11, assembly GCF_041469805.1. Lineage (NCBI taxonomy): Bacteria > Pseudomonadati > Pseudomonadota > Gammaproteobacteria > Vibrionales > Vibrionaceae > Vibrio > Vibrio sp. 10N.286.48.C11. The sequence goes on from NZ_JBFRLK010000005.1 coordinate 130,881, forward strand.
GAAGCGCAGTATCGAGCCAAAGACTAACAACATCCCAATCAAGAGCAGAAATGCGTAGTGCTTTAAGGCACTCGTCGACACGGTGCTGATGATCGTGAAGATGTTGTATCTCACCATCACTCACGAGCATTGTCGTAAAACAGCCGTCTCCGTACTGAAACGAGCGATCCAAAATATCGATAGTTTGCTGGCTTTCTCCATCAACCCAAAACATGTTTTTCCCCATAAAAAGAAACGGCTCAATGCTAAAGCATCAAGCCGTTTAAAAACAAGTCTAATTGTGACTATCTACGAGTGTTTACGTCTTTAATAAGATGATTAAATCTTTTTGAAGATCAAACAGCCGTTTGTACCACCGAAACCGAATGAGTTACATGCAGCATATTCCATGTTGCTAACTTCACGCGCAGTGTGAGGTACTAAGTCAATATCTAAGCCTTCTTCAGGATCATCTAGGTTGATTGTTGGTGGAACAATTTGGTCAACCAAAGACATAGCCGTGATGATAGCTTCAGCAGAACCAGCAGCACCTAGAAGGTGGCCTGTCATTGATTTCGTAGAAGAAACCAATACTTGCTTGCTGCCTGCTTCGCCAAGAGCACGCTTGATGCCCTTAACTTCCGCTACGTCACCTGCAGGAGTCGAAGTACCGTGTGCGTTTACATAACCGATTTGTTCACCAGTAATGCCAGCATCACGCATAGCCGCTTCCATTGCTAGTGCGCCACCTGAGCCATCTTCACTTGGAGATGTCATGTGGTAAGCGTCACCCGACATACCGAAGCCAACTAGCTCACAGTAAATCTTAGCGCCACGAGCTTTCGCATGTTCGTACTCTTCAAGAACCATCATGCCTGCACCGTCGCCAAGAACGAAGCCATCACGGCCTTTGTCCCATGGACGAGAAGCTTTTTGAGGCTCATCGTTACGAGTAGAAAGTGCTTTAGCCGCACCAAAACCGCCCATACCTAGTGGAGTTGATGCTTTTTCAGCACCACCCGCTAGCATTGCGTCTGCATCGCCGTATGCAATCATACGAGCCGCGTGACCAATGTTATGTAGGCCAGTCGTACATGCAGTAGAAATCGCGATGTTTGGACCGCGTAGGCCACGCATGATAGACATGTGACCAGCAATCATATTCACGATCGTCGACGGTACGAAGAACGGGCTGATCTTACGAGGGCCTTTTTCAGTTAGAGCTTGGTGACCGGCTTCGATCAAACCAAGACCACCAATACCAGAACCGATAGCAACACCCACACGTGGAGCGTTTTCTTCAGTAATAGTTAGGGCTGAATCATCTAAAGCTTGAATACCTGCTGCGACGCCGTACTGGATGAACAAGTCCATCTTACGAGCATCTTTTTTAGTCATATACTCTTCGCAGTTAAAGTCTTTAACTAGACCTGCAAAACGAGTTGAGAAATTGGTTGCATCAAAATGATCGATATTAACGATACCACTTTGACCAGCTAGCAGGGCTTTCCAAGAAGATTCTACAGTGTTGCCTACCGGTGACAACATACCCATGCCAGTGACAACTACACGACGCTTGGACACGATTTTACACTCCGGGGATTGAGGTGATTTAAGATGAGGATAGATGAGTTAGATAAAACACAGGCGGTCGAGGTGACCGCCTGGGAGAGATTATTACTGAGCGCTAGTTACGTAATCGATAGCTGCTTGAACAGTAGTAATTTTCTCAGCTTCTTCATCTGGGATTTCAGTGTCGAATTCTTCTTCTAGAGCCATTACTAGCTCTACTGTGTCTAGAGAATCTGCACCTAGGTCATCAACGAAAGAAGCTTCGTTTTTAACTTCAGCTTCGTCTACACCTAGCTGTTCAACAATGATTTTCTTTACGCGTTCTTCGAGGTTGCTCATTTTTTCTTTTCCTTTACAGAGTTCGCTTTATGCGATGTTTTCCGTAGTTTATTCAATCTATTGAAAGTTGCAAGGTCAACTTTTCTGGTCAAACCACAATTTTCACGATTTTAACCGAAATTACGTATGATCTTGACTTAAATCATGCACAAATGTTGCACATAATTTACACCATGTACATACCGCCATTGACGTGAAGTGTTTCACCTGTGATATAAGCTGCCGCAGGTGACGCCAAAAATACCACAGCTTCAGCGATTTCGCGAGGGTCACCTAGTCGACCTGCTGGTACATTCGCCAAAGTTGCTGCACGTTGGTCATCATTTAGCGCTTTAGTCATGTCAGTTTCGATGAAACCAGGAGCTACAGTGTTCACTGTAACGCCACGAGACGCAACTTCACGAGCCATTGATTTAGTAAAACCAATTACGCCTGCTTTTGCAGCTGCGTAGTTAGCTTGACCAGCGTTACCCATAGTACCTACTACAGAACCAACGTTTACGATACGGCCTTGACGTTTCTTCATCATGCCACGCAATACAGCTTTAGACATGCGGAAGATAGGCGTTAGGTTAGTATCGATGATGTCATTCCATTCGTCGTCTTTCATACGCATCAGTAGGTTATCACGAGTGATACCTGCGTTGTTAACTAGAATGTCAATCGCACCGAATTCATCGTTGATGGTTTTCAGTGTAGCAGCAATTGAGTCAGTATCCGTTACATTAAGAGCAAGACCTTTACCGTTCTCACCAAGGTACTCGCTGATTGCAGCTGCGCCGCCTTCAGATGTCGCAGTACCGATAACTTTAGCACCACGCTCAACTAAAAGTTCAGCGATTGCACGACCGATGCCACGGCTTGCGCCTGTAACTAGTGCAACTTTGCCTTCTAAATTCATCATAACTTCTCTATTAAGTGGTTATTTACTTAGCAGCTTCTAGTGATGCAGTGTCATTAACTGCAGCAGCTGTCATAGTTTTTACGATTCGTTTTGTTAGACCAGTAAGAACTTTACCAGGGCCTAATTCAAGTAGCTTCTCAACGCCTTGCTCATTCATCGCTTGTACGCCTTCAGTCCAACGAACTGGGCTGTACAGCTGACGAACAAGTGCGTCTTTAATTTTTGCAGGATCTGTTTCAGCGATAACATCAACGTTATTGATAACAGGCAATGCTGGCGTGTTGAACTCTAGAGCTTCTAGAGCCACCGCTAGCTTGTCTGCTGCTGGCTTCATCAGTGCACAGTGAGACGGCACAGAAACAGGTAGCGGAAGTGCACGCTTAGCGCCCGCTTCTTTACAAAGTGCACCAGCACGCTCTACTGCCGCTTTGTTACCCGCGATAACAACTTGGCCAGGAGAGTTAAAGTTAACTGGAGACACAACTTCGTCTTGCGCAGCTTCTTCACACGCTTTAGCAATCGCTTCATCGTCTAGACCGATGATTGCGTACATTGCACCAACACCTGCAGGAACCGCTTCTTGCATCAGTTGACCACGTAGTTCAACCAGCTTGATCGCTTCTTTAAAGTCGATAACGCCGGCACATACAAGAGCAGAATATTCACCTAGGCTGTGACCTGCTAGATTTACAGGTTGCTCTAGGCCAAGCTCTTGCCATACACGCCAAATTGCAACAGACGCTGTTAATAGAGCCGGTTGAGTGCGAAAAGTTTCATTTAGATTTTCTACAGGACCATCTTGAACCAATGCCCATAGATCGTAACCAAGTGCTTCTGAAGCTTCAGCAAATGTCTTTTTAACAACATCATACTGTTCGCCTAGGTCAGCAAGCATACCGATAGCTTGAGAGCCTTGGCCTGGGAATACGATAGCAAATTTGCTCATTGTAATTTTCCTTTAAGCAAAGCAAAAAATTGAATAAGGCACATAAGTTATGTGCCTTGTTTGTTGATTATCGCTTGGGGTTAGAATTTAACTAACGCAGAACCCCAAGTGAAGCCGCCGCCAAATGCTTCAAGTAGAAGCGTTTGACCACGTTTAATTCGCCCGTCGCGAACAGCCTCATCAAGGGCCGTTGGTACGGTAGCTGCTGACGTGTTGCCGTGCTTATCAAGAGTAATCACTACTTGATCAAGCGACATCGTCAGCTTTTTAGCGGTTGCCGAGATAATACGGTAGTTCGCTTGGTGTGGAACTAACCAATCAAGCTCTGACTTATCCATATTGTTCGCCGCTAAGGTGTCTTTAACTAGCTTAGAAAGCTGAGTTACCGCCACTTTAAATACTTCGTTGCCCGCCATGTGCAGCCATTTGTCTGCATCACCGCCGCGCTCTGGTACTTCTAGGCTTAGAAGCTCACCGTATTTACCATCAGAGTAAATATGAGTAGACAAAATACCTGGCTCTTCGCTTGCGCCTACAACCACCGCGCCTGCTGCATCACCAAATAGGATGATAGTAGAGCGGTCAGTCGGATCACAGGTTTTTGACAGTGCATCAGCACCAATTACCAAAACGTTCTTACACATGCCAGTCTTGATGTGTTGATCAGCAACAGACAGTGCGTAGACAAAACCAGAACACGCTGCAGCCAAATCAAACGCAGGGCAGCCTTTGATACCAAGCTTGCCTTGTACCTGACATGCCGAAGACGGGAATGTGTGGCTACTGCTGGTTGTCGCAACGATGATTAAATCAATATCTTCTTTGTCGATACCTGCCATTTCAATGGCATTTTCAGCAGCGTAAAACGCCATATCAGCAACGGTTTCGTTTTCCGCTGAAATACGACGCTCTTTAATACCCGTTCTAGCAACGATCCACTCATCGCTAGTCTCTACCATTTTCTCTAAGTCTGCGTTAGTACGCACCTGAGATGGCAAGTAGCTGCCAGTACCTAAAATTTTGCTATACATGAAGACTAATAATGCCTCTCGAGTAAAACCGCTTCCAAACGATCGCTAATGCGGCTGGGGACTTGTCGTTTGACCTCGTGTACTGCTTCACCAATCGCGTTGACGACTGCAGACACATCAGCACTTCCATGACTTTTAATGACAATGCCGCGCAATCCTAACAAACTTGCGCCGTTATACTGGTCGGGGTTCAAGGTTTTTAATTCAGTAAATAGCTCAGAAAACAGCATTCTGGCTATCCAACCCTTTATTGTTGAAGCCATCATGCGCGTTTTTAGCTTATCAATAAAGAGCTGAGCCGTACCTTCGCACGTTTTTAAGCAAACATTGCCCACAAAACCATCACATACGACGACATCAGCAGCATCTTGAAGTAATTGATTACCTTCAATATAGCCTATGAAGTTCACAGACTGAGTATTAGACAACATTTCAGCGCATCGTTTTACAAGGTCATTGCCTTTAATTTCTTCTGCACCGATATTCAAGATAGCGACACGTGGTGCGCGACCTAAATGTTGTTCTGCTAATGCACTGCCCATGACAGCAAACTGAAACAGTGAATCTGCGTCACTAGAAACGTTCGCCCCTAAATCAAGCATCCATGTGCGATTTCCGGATGCAGTAGGCAAAGCTGAAACCAATGCAGGCCTATCAATACCGGGAAGAAGCTTGAGTCTGAAACGGGATAAAGCCATCAATGCGCCAGTGTTACCACCACTCACACAAGCATCAGCCTGTGATTCGGCAACCAGATCGATAGCGGCACGCATAGAGCTACCCTGACTATTACGTAAGGCTAGTGAAGGTTTTTCAGAATTGGAAATGACTCGATCACAATGCTGGATACTCAAACGAGAATCAGGCATTCGACCTAATGAAGATAATTGAGATGTGATCGCGTTTCGATCACCTATTAGAATGACTTTTAGCTCTGGGAAATACGACAGTGCCTGCACGGCGGCAGGCACTGTTACACGAGGACCGAAGTCCCCGCCCATTGCATCAAGCGCAACGGTTAGATTTTGCAAAGGTCAACCTTACTTGTTGATAACCTTTTTGCCGCGGTAGAAACCTTCGGCAGTCACGTTGTGACGTAGGTGAGTTTCACCTGAAGTTGCGTCTACAGAAAGTGCAGCTGTAGTTAGCGCATCGTGTGAACGACGCATGCCACGCATTGAACGTGATTTCTTGCTCTTTTGTACGGCCATTGACCCTACTCCTATGTAAATTCTTAAAGAAGCAATTACTTCTTTAAGCTTTTTAAAACATCAAATGGATTCGGCTTTTTGTCTTCCTCAATTTCTTCAGGAAGTTCACCAAACACCAAGTTATTTGAGTTAACGCTACATTTCGCATCGTCGTGCATTGCTATTTGTGGCAATCCAAGGATGAACTCGTCTTCAACTAATTGAATCAGGTCTAACTCACCGTACTCGTTCAGATCTACCAAATCGTACTCTTCCGGTGCTTCCTCTTCACTTTTCTCACTGTAAACAGGAGTATAAGTAAATTGGACATCGCACTCATGTGCGAAAACCTCATTACAACGTTGACACTCTAAATCGACTTCGACGTTAGCTTTACCAGAGATAACGACTAATCGTTGTTCATCAAGCCCAAATGACATTGAGACTTGCGCGTCACGTTTTACGCCTTCAGTTGCTTCAGTTAAACGCTTCAAAAGACTGACCTGGATGATACCATCCATATCGAGTCGTTTTTGAGCCGTTCTTGCCGGATCAACTGTACGCGGTATTTTTTCCTTTTGCATAGGGCGCGAATCTTATCTTCCAAATCGTGTTTAGTCAAAGGAAATGGCAAAAAAAATGTACTTTCCTGCCTTTCCTATTCAGAGCATTATGAATAGCAGGACAAGTTACGTTATCCTGAGATAAATGCTTCCTTGAATTGTAAATTAAAATGAGAAATTACCAACTAGTTTTAGCCTCTACATCACCATTTAGGCAAGAGATCCTCAAAAAACTACAGTTAAGCTTCATTACAGCCAAGCCAGACTGCGATGAAACGCCGCTTCCAGAAGAGACACCACAACAGTTAGTGATGCGTCTTGCTGAGACCAAAGCTAAGTCTTGTGTTGTGGAGCAACCTAGCTTAGTCATTGGTTCTGATCAGGTTTGCGTAATTGATGGAGAGATCATTGGTAAGCCTCACACTCGAGAAAAAGCGATCGAGCAGTTATCTCGTCAAAGCGGCAAGAGCATTACTTTTTATACTGGGCTTTCGGTTTGGAACAACGAAACCAATGAAGCTGACACGCGTCTCGACACCTTTGTAGTGCATTTCCGCGATTTAACTAAGCAACAGATCATTAGTTATGTTGAGAAAGAGCAGCCTTATTACTGCGCAGGTAGCTTTATGTGTGAAGGGTTAGGCATCGCGTTGTTTAAACAGATGGAAGGGAAAGACCCAAATACTTTGATCGGCTTACCGCTGATCGATCTAGTCGATATGTTAGAAGCGCAAGGAATGGGTGTACTATAACGGATACTCTCTCTTTGTTAGAGATTCCCTACTCCTTCCTTCGTCAGTCTAGGGAATGGCGGAACACGCAATTTTATCTAACCAACTAATGATATAGAGCGTGATTTTAAAAAGTCGTCATCCTCAAGAGCGAGGA